>NZ_JBQHUC010000002.1:0-172573 GCF_052065395.1 Bariatricus sp. HCP28S3_F11
GCAAAAAGCACTTGGCAGTTGCATTGAAAAGTTATCCACTTTTCGCAATAAAGCCATGGCAAAACAGAAATTTTATTTTCTCCGTTTTGCCCAAAAATCAATGTACTCTAATGGGGTGCTGAATAGTTACAAATATTTTATATTTGTCTATCTACCCGATTTGCGCTATACTATTAATCACGCTGACAAAATTCTTTTGACAAAGGAGAAATCTACATATGAATAAAAAAGAAGTGACTGAAATCAAGAAACAATTCACCCCACATAACTGCGCGATCACCCGGATCTGCGGATGTTATGTAGACGGGGAAAAAGAGAAAAAAACGGAACTGAAAGAAGCATTCCTTTCCCTTCCCGAGGAGGAAATGTTTAAATATTTTGATATTTTCCGCAAAAGCCTCTCCGGAACTATCGGAAAGAACCTGTTAAACATGGAATTCCCGCTTGAGACAGAATCCGAAGGCGGCACACAGGAATTTCTCCTGAAACTGCGTAACAGCCGTCTTACCGACGATGACCTTCTCACGGAATTCTACAACCGGGTGATTGATTCCTATGATTTCCCGGAAAACTACCTGATTCTGCTGATTCATGCCGTATATGATATTCCCGGAAAAGCTTCGGACGGAACAGAGATGTTCGATGCATCGGATGAGGTCTTTGACTACATCCTCTGCTGCTTTTGTCCGGTCAAACTCTCCAAACCGGCTCTCAGCTATCACGCCGATGAAAACAGTTTTCATGAGAGGATCCGCGACTGGATCGTGGAAATGCCGGATGCCGGATTCTTATTCCCGGCATTTAACGACCGCAGCACCGATATCCACAGTCTTCTGTATTATTCCAAAAATGCAGAGAACCTTTCCAACGGCCTTACCGACGTCCTGCTCGGCTGCGTACCTCCGCTCACAGCCGGAAGCCAGAAAGAAACTTTCAAAGCTCTGATCGAGGAAACGCTTGGCGATGACTGCGAATATGAAGTAGTCAAGAATATCCATGAGAACCTGAATGAACTGATCGAACAGAACGCAGAAAATCCGGAACCGCTTGAACTCGATAAAGCCGAGGTGAAATATCTGCTCGCCAAAAGCGGCGTGGAAGAAGCAAAACTGGAAACATTCGACGAACACTTTGATGCTGCCGCCGGTGAAAACACTTCTCTTCTTGCCGCAAATGTAGCGAACACGAAGAAATTCGAGATCAAGACACCGGACATCACCATTCAAGTGAACCCGGAATGCGCCGATCTGGTCGAGACCCGCATCATCGACGGCCGAAAATGCCTGGTCATCGCAGTCGACGACCGTGTTGAGATCAACGGCATCAGTGCCAGAACCGCAACGACCAAAACAGAGCCATCAAAAGAATAGAACAATACCGGGCGGCGCTCTGCCGACCCGGTATTGTTCTTACTAAAATCCTTTCCCATATAAGAACCAGAATCGCTTTTTTCGATTCAGCATCTTCAAGTATTCCCTCCGGAATTTCCGGTACAACCGGAACATCTGCTTCTGTTCCTCTTTATCGATCTGTTCACCAGAGAACGCAGCTCTTTCCGCGCACAGATACATCCATTCCCACTCTTCCCCGGAAAGCTGGGAAAAATGTGCTTTCATCCTCTCCAGAGTCATCCTCTCATTTTGCGGATCGGGCTTCATCCCGTCAAACAGACAGATTTCATATATGGCCTGGTACAGGTTGGCAATTCCCCGATTTTCTTTTCGCCTTCGGAAACCGGCATATCGTTTTTGCCTTACAAGACCTCCAAATACCATGAAAATGCACAGCACCAGAATGATCACTCCCAACGTCGTTGCTGCGACAACTGCCGTTATCTTTCCGATTGTCTGAATAATCCCCGGCTTATTTTCTCTTTCTCCGTTATCAGTCTTTCCCCCGTCATCCGTCTTCTGATCTGCCACATTTCCCCCTTTATTTTCTTCCGTCTCCGGTTGTGTCGTCAGATCTTCTTCCTCTGCCTGAGCTGTGTGATCCGCTTCTTCATGTTCCACAATATCCGGTGTTTCGTCTTCCCGGTCATCAGGAGTACCTGCCGCATCAGTCTCTTCCATATACGACGGCGTGTGTTCCCTCACCACCCAGCCGGTCTTCTCATCAAACGTCTCACACCATGCATGTGCCATATCATCCGTCACCACAGCACGGTACGTTCCGTCATCTAATCGTACAAATTCATTGGAAGGGACTGCATATCCTTCCACAAACCGTGATGAATAGCCACACATCCTGTAGATAAGCGCTGAGGCTGACGCAAAATGGACACAGAATCCTTTCCGGTTCTCTGTCAAAAAGTATTCCGTAAATTCTTCACCTTCCGGAACCTCTCCCGGTGTCTTACTATAACGAAGTCCCAGTGTATCTTCAAAAAGCCGGTTGATCTCATTTGACACCTGTTCCACATTTCCTTGATCCATCGAACGGGTTAATGCTTTCAATTGATTCAGTCCGTCCGGAGCCGTACTGTACTCTTCCTTAACAAATGTCCTGTATTCATTCCAGATATCCGACTCTTTGGCAAGCTCTCCCGATGAGATGTTCTTGACCTCTGCCGCCGAAAAGTAACTATACTCCTGATCCTTCGTCCATCGTCCTTTCACCCAGGCATCCAGATAGATTTTGCCATCCTGATTCACTTTCGCAAAATACGGTATATAAGAAAAATCAGAGGAAGCTCCTTCTCTGCGGATCCGGATCTTCTGTTGTTCCAAACCGGCCGCCCCGTCACTGATCCTTGTAAATGGTTCATTCATCAGTGCTCTGCGGCCGGACTCTCCGAAAATGGACGGCACGCCTTGCCGGAACGCCAAAACCGTCTCTTTCTCCCATGCCCTTCCGGTATAGTTCACCCCGGTATATGCTCTTAGATACAGTGTTTCCCTGGGTTTTTCCGTCACTATGACTTCCAGTGCTTTCTCGCCGGTGGGCTTGAATTCACTCAGATGTTCCAGATTTCCTTTTCCGATCCCTCCTCCCGAGTAAGATCCCTCTTTGCCAAAACGGGCTTCCAGAATCCCCTGCATATCGATCTGCTGCATCTGGGTCAGTCTGTCATAGATCTCAATCAGGCGATCCTCATGCTCCAGTTTATATGTCCGGATATACGGCATGCATGCCTGCGTACACCCAAACAGAACGCCCAGCATCATAAGGATTCCGGCTGCTTCTCTTAGTGGCACACATTTGCATATTTTCCATCTCATGTAAAAGAGCGTTCCGCCAAGCAGACACCAGGAAGCGGCTGTCGAAGGCATTTTCCCGACCGTGGCGGCCATTGCCACCGGCAGAACGATTACCAGCAGCACCAGAACATTCCCTCGTGCCCCATGCTTACACTTACCCGCCAGTTGCAGAAGAAGAGCCAGAATAATCTGGATTCCAAACAGAGCTGCCAGAATATCTGCCGAAATCTCATTCACCTTAAGAAGCGGCTGGCTCACCCCATAGAACTCATTATTCAGCCGGATATAGGCATTAGCCAAAACAGAAATCCCATTTAAGAAATTCCAGGGCGTTAGCACAAGCATTGCCGAAGCAGCCACTGTCAGAATCGGGATCCATTTCCTTCTCCCCCATCTCCCCGCCCAGACTGCGATTCCTGCTGCCGGTAAAGGCAGAAGAAAAAGTGCCGCGATCGGGTTATGGACCTCAAAGACAGAAAAATATGCGGCAAAAACCAGCACCAGCATTCCGTACATTGCTGCCGCTTCTTTTACCGCATATCCTGCTGTCTGTTCTCTATTTGAACGGTCAATAATCTCTAATCCATTCATCTTGTCCCCTCATGAACCAGAACTATACAATCAGATACATCTCTTCCCATGCGATCTTTTCCTCGTCTAACGGAACAACGCACCTTTTCTCCCCATGTATCAGCAACGTACCGTCTGAACATAATTCCGCATTCGTACTGAACAGTTCTCCGCAGAAGGCTTCTTCATACAAAGCCTCCACTTCATCTGCATTATCGTATTCCTCCACAAAAATCAGCCGGTTCATCAGCTCATAAACATGTTCCATCCGGCTGATCCTCTTTTTACAGATTCTCTGATTGGCCTTCTCATACCATGCCACCATATGCACGCACTCTGCTTCTAACAGGGAGAACGAAATGGAAGCTGCCGTCTCCAGAACCCCAGAGGCGATCCGTTTCTCTTTTCTGGAGTCTTTGTTCCGGCGCGTTCTCCTTTGCCCGGGTTTCTTTTCCAGATTCAGCCAGAGCAAGACCACACAGCCAAGCGGTCTTCCATGTTCCTTGACCAGAAGCTCATCGGCTTTTGCCGACAGTTTCCAGTGAATATCATGAATCGAATCCTGCTCCCTGTACGCTCGGATCTGATACGTCTCTGACGGATCGTCTCCGCTCTCCCGCTCCGAGTACTCATCTGCATCCGCGGGAAATTCCCGTGTGCGTCTCGTCACCTCCACCGGAATCAGATGGCAATCGGGAAGAATTCCCACCGACTGCCGCTGTACCGCCATCTCCCGGCGTCGCCGAAACGCAGCTTTTCTCCCGTTTAACAAAGCTGTCCTCAATATTCCCAGGCTGTCATACAGCCAGCACTTTTCCAGCCTGATGATCAGATTTCCACATCTGGACGAGCGCAGCAGAATAACTTGCTTCTCTTCCTGCCCCGCCTTCACCGTCCCGCTCACTCCATGCCGGAGAACTTCCCCGGTGAATTCATTTTCCACAGACAATTCTATGCGATACCGCGCCGCGAACCTGTGTGAAGCATTTCTCACAATCACCCTTACCGGAATTTCCTGATTCTTTTCCGCAATGGGTATAATATCTTCCAAAACGACACGGATCTTCCCCTTCTGCAGCATAAGATACCCGAACGCCAGCGGAAAATAGATCAATTCGGCCACCAGCATGGCGGCCACGATTTCGTCCTCATACAGGAAAAAACAGTATAATGTCAGCAATACCGCCGCCATATAAATACATACACGTTTGATCATAGTCTCCCCATGCTCCCCGCTTTTATCGAAACATTATCTCTTCCTTACATTCGGTTCCTTCACCTGCATTAAGACCTGCTCCAGGATCTCCTCAGGCCTTGCATGTCCCACTTTCGCTTTGGTATTCAGGCGGATCCGGTGAAGCGCAACGCTTCCAAATACCGTTTGGATATCTCCCGGCAGAACATAATTTCTCCCTTTCAGCCATGCTCTTGCCCTCCCCATCGCCGCCAGTGCCACTGTTCCTCTCGGGCTGAGTCCGGCAGTCAGAAGCTCATGTTCTCTGGTTGCCTTTGCAAGATTGGCGATATATTCAAACACGGAATCGTGGATAAACACCTGAGATGCCTCTTCCTGCATCCAGAGGATCTGCTCCGCTCCCGTCACATTCTGCACTTCATTCACCGGGTTGCCCATCTGACGGCGCTTTAGAATCTCGACCTCTTCCTCTACCGTCGGATACCCCATCCGGATACAGATCATAAAGCGGTCCAGCTGCGATTCCGGCAGAAGCTGTGTCCCCGCCGACCCCTCCGGATTCTCGGTCGCAATAACTACGAACGGCCTTCCGGTGCTTCGCGTCACACCGTCCACCGTCACACATCCTTCCTCCATAACTTCCAGAAGCGCTGACTGCGTCTTCGGAGAAGTACGGTTGATCTCATCCGCCAGAAAAAGATTGCACATCACAGCTCCCGGCTGGTAAACAAATCTTCCAGTTTCCTTTTGATACATGGAAAAACCGGTCAGATCCGCCGGCATCACATCCGGCGTAAACTGTACTCTCTTTTCCTGAATTCCCATCGCTTTGGAAAATGCCAGTGCCATCGTCGTTTTCCCGACCCCCGGCATATCCTCGATCAGAATGTGGCCGCCTCCTATGATCGCAGTCATGATCTGCTCGATCACATCATCCTTTCCGACAACAGCTTTCTTGACTTCGCGGATGATCTCCACTGCATGATTCTGTAATTCCCCCATCTTCACTCCCCCTTAGTCCACTATAAAACGGTTCCTCCGCCGCTTCCCACAACAACGCCGATCCGCAGTATGAACCATACCACATTCTTCAGCACACTCAGTATCGCACTCATCAGCGCTTCCATCGGAACATACAGCACTCTTGTTCCGAGAAGAAGCAGCAGAATCAGCCATCCATATTGCCGGAAACGGCTGTAAAATCTGTTAACCGCAGGCACGATCTCTGCCAGAATATTTGCCCCGTCAAGCGGCGGCACCGGAATCAGGTTGAATACCCCAAGTCCCACATTCAGCTGTGCCCCATAATAACTCAACACATATAGATAATTCAAGAGCACTCCGCTGGTTCCGAATTTGTAGATCAGACCGTAAAGCAGCATGAACAGAAACGCCAGAATAAAATTCATCAGAGGCCCCGCTGCTGCCACCAGAATCATATCTCTTCGTTTATTTTTATAATTCCGTGTATTGACCCGGATCGGCTTTGCCCATCCGACATGAAAGACCAGCAGGCACAAGGTTCCCCATACATCCAGATGACGGAACGGATTCAGTGTCAGCCTTCCGTCCATCTTCGGTGTCGGATCCCCAAGAAGATAAGACATATATCCATGTGCGAATTCATGCATGGAAATTGCAATCAGGAGTGCAGGCACTACATAGATCAATGTTTGAAAAAAAGTATAAATTGCTTTCACAATCATTCCATAAGCGCTAAAAAACATAAAAAAATCTCCATTTCTATACTCTAATATGCACATTATAGAACCTGCGCCCCAGATATTCAATAACAGGATTGTAAACTTTTAATTAAAAAAGGTCCACTGGACCTTTTTGACATATGCATGGCAATTAAAAAAGATCCACTGGACATCTTTGACATATGCATGGCAATTAAAAAATGGTCCACTGGACAGCTTTGGCATATGCATGGCAATGAAAATACCGCCGGAAAAGTTTTCTGCTTCGCTCGATGCTTATCTTTTACGACGGTATTCTCTGATTATTATCTCTTATTTTTCTTATTTTTCATTCTCGTACTCTGTAATTCTTGCTACTTTCGGGGCAGAACGTGAATTCGGATCATAAGATACACTTAAGTACTCTTTAACCAGACATTTTGCAAGTTCAATTCCGGTAACCTGTGCGCCCATCGTGATGATGTTTGCATTGTTACTAAGCTGGGCTCTCTGTGCCTGATATACATTATTCACTAGTGCTGCATATGCTCCTTTTACTTTATTTGCAGCGATACATACACCGATACCCGTTCCGCAGATGAGAATTCCCCGTTCACACTCCCCTGCAGCTACAGCCTCAGCCAGACGGATTCAGTATCTGCATAAATCGGATCATCACTTCCGAAATCTACACATTCATGTCCGAGACTTTCGATGAACGGTGTTAAGATTGTTTTGTACTCTGTTGCATTTGGATCACAGCCGATTGCAATTTTCATTGTTTTACCCTCCATTTGAGTTGTATTTTGATATCGTATCCATTATACAATACTTTTGTGAAAATTATAAGTCCTTTTTTGATTATTTTTTATTTTTTTATTTTTACTTTCGTTTTCTTTTATTATTGTTTCTTTTGCATTTTCATCTGAAGATTTATACCAAAAGGATTCACCGCTACGCCCTCGGCTCCCGGCACCAGTATTTCAATCAGTTTTCCCGCTTCTACGATTCCGGTCTGCAGCTTCTCCTTACGGTGTACACTCAGGAATTTTCCAAGCTCCTGCACGTCTGTAAAGATCGGCTGAAATACTTTTCCATCTTTCTGTTTGAGAATCACCATCTCTTTTCCTTCTTTAGATACAACAAAATACTTTCCTTTCTGGAAATGTGCCATCATCTCTTCGCTCAGTTCGCGCAGTTCTTCACTTTCCAGAACCTTTTCCTGCGGAAGTCTCCGCGCCTCCTGCATATAGTAAAGTGCCGTCAGTTGAAATTCGGAATTTTCGATTCGTTCCTGTCCGTTCGGCATCTTCCCGTCGTTCTTCCTGGTCACCAGATCCGCCAGCTGTATTCTTATCTCTTTCGGCAATCCCAGATCATATACGATCTCATTTACCCCCATCGGATAAAGGCTGACATAAAACTCGAGGAAACTCCGATTTTCGATTTTAACGATTTTTACCGGAATTTTTTCATTCATAAGTTGTCTTACTTTGTTTTTGCATTCATCTACATTGAAATAAATAAGAATTTCATCGTCATATGTTTCCGGGTCGCACACAACATACGGCATTTTCGTACATTCCGAAAAAATGACATACATCTCCTTCTGACTGCGGACCGTCTGAAGTACTTTCTGATCTTTTACTCTGCTGTTTTCCATAATTATCTGCCTTTCCGGGCACTTGCCCTCTCTTATTTTCTGTCTGACCTGCTCTTTTGATCAGAGTGCTTTCCTGATCTGTTCCTCCAATGGAATGTTTCTCTTCGTATTATACCAATCCCCCATAGAAATAGCAATGTACACCTTCTTGTAAAAAGCCTCTCTATATTGTAAAATGTAACTGTTCAGAGCCAAGCAGATTTGTCAAAAAAGGGCGTTGAATGCTTGCATTCATGAGCACTTTTTTGTACAAATCTATTTGGCGGATACGCCACACTGAGGAAACACGAAGTGTTTTCGAGGTTGGCTCTGAACAGTTACTATAAATAAACCGGAAGACCAAAATCCGACAGAAAGGAAAATGCTTATGAAAGTGACCTATATTCACCACAGTTGTTTTCTGGCAGAAACCGAAAGCTGCTATTATCTGTTTGATTATTTTAAGGGAGAACTCCCGGAACTGGATCCGCAGAAACCCATTCTGGTACTGGCCAGCCACAAACACGCAGATCATTATCATCCTTCCGTATTCTCTTTACTGAAGGACATGGGAATGGAACAGATTCATGCCGTTTTGTCGCGTGACATTTCAGGGAGAACGGTCCCCAAGGACATCCCTCTCCTATCTGTTTCGTCCCGCCGCACCTACAGCCTGCCACAGGGACAGACACTGTCAACCTTTCTTTCTACGGATAAAGGAGTGGCATTTCTCATTCGCGACAAGGAAGAATGCTTCTACCACGCAGGTGATCTGAACGACTGGGTATGGGAAGAAGAATCCGACTCCTACAACAGGCAGATGACCGGAAGTTACCGGAAGGAAATCGATACACTGGCTCAGGATCTTGACGGCACAAAGCTGACTGCTGCCTTCGTTGTTCTGGATCCAAGACAGGAGAACGATTATGCCCGGGGTATGCTGTATTTTCTGAAGAAAATATCCTGCGACCGCATTTATCCCATGCATTACTGGGAGCAGCCTGAGATCATAACACGTTTTCTTACAGAATATCCGCAGTACCAGAATCGGATCCTGCTGACAGAACCCACAGATGCTAAATGATCGGCATCCCCATTTATACTACTACCAACCATGCGCTTCCACGCGGAAAAGAGGACCATTATGAAATTTCAAATGTATCATGAGAATTACAATGTAACAGATCTGGACAAATCCCTTGCATTTTATGAGAAAGCACTGGGACTCAAAGAAAAACGCCGTGTGAACGGTGAAGATTTCGTCATTGCATATCTGGGAAATGACGAGAGCGATTTTGAGCTGGAGCTGACGTGGCTTCAGGATCATCCGCAGCCGTACGATCTCGGTGAATGTGAATTCCACCTTGCTTTTCGAACAGATGACTACGAAGCTGCCCATAAACTGCATGAAGAAATGGGCTGCATCTGCTTTGAAAATCCTGCCATGGGAATCTACTTTATCGCCGATCCGGACGGATACTGGCTGGAGATCGTTCCACGCAAGAAATAGACTATAAGATTAGCGTACACGGAATCGATTCCGTGTACACTATTATATATATCAGAAGAGGCTATCCCTCAATAATCTTAACACCCCATGCCGGAATCTCCAGCATTTCCTGTGCTTCAATCCGTCTTCCGGATAACAATTCCACGCCATCTTCATAAGTATATGGCACCTTCCTTGCTTCAGCGGAGTAGTTTAAGAAATATTTGACTTTTTTACCGAAATCATTCGTTCCCTTTCGTACAATAATCGGATAAGCATATTCCGGCAAATCCACTTTCTGCTCCAAAAAGAAGTTCATTCATTCTCTCATACCTCCGTCCATAAAGAACACTGAATTTGTTCCCCAGTTTCTGCCTAATTCTCTTTTGTAAAAATCCTTATATCCCCTTCAAAATCCAACTCAATACTATTTTCATCATAATCCTTTATTCTGATTGTAGTAACGATCGACTCATTTGGTTTCGGATATTTCAGTGTAATCGTTCTGGTTTCATCATCATATGTATAACCCTCACATAAATCAGAATCATTCGCAGGATTCCCACATCCATAATAATAACTGAAACTGCCATCCGAAGAAAAACAGATATGCTCTACATCAATCTCTGTCTCCCGACACCAATCAATATCGGTGAAAAAAGTATACTCGCTATAATCTGTCTTCTCGTCTCTGCCGCAGCCTATTAACGATAGCAATGCCAATAGCATTATAATCAAACCAATTGTGTATTTCTTCATAACAAGCCTCTTCCATTCAAAATCATTACTTCAAATAAACCAGTATATCTTTTACTGCTTTATACATCTGATCTCTGCTTTCTAAAGGAAATACAGTGTGCTCATCCGGTTCATCCGGATCACATCCAATCGAAATCTCTGTTGGCTCAACCTGTAAATCCACATAATATTGCTTATACTTCCCCTGAATCCCTATACATTTATAATCCGGAAGCCAATCAATATATATGTCTGGTTTTACAATATCCATTTCTTCCATTCTGATTTTTAGTTCACCACTAATATAATCAGATAATAAAAGATCAAACGGTGAGAGCTCAGCATTCGCCGTATTTTTCTCATTAAGATAGTTGATAATCTTCTTTTTCTTCGTTTGAAACATTCGAAATTCACTCCTTTATGCTAAAGATTCCTTCAAAAGAGTTATTAGCCACATTCAATGACTTTATCCCACTATGCTTTTTCCCTTTCCGGATTTTATCCACTTTTATCATAATACCATTTACTCTCAATAAAGTCTTTTTTTATTTTTCATTATTTGGGGTTCTGTAGTATAATAAGATCAGAATAAATGAACGAGGTGACTCTGATGAAACATCCAATTGCAAAAATATATACGAATCAGGGAATTATTACCGCCGAACTCTATCCCGAATACGCGCCAAACACTGTAAATAGTTTTATATGGTGCATAACGCAGGGTATGTACACTAATCGACTCCTTTCTCGTGTTGTTCCGGGCTTTGTCATTCAGTCAACTTATGATTTTTCAAAAGAACCTGACTGCGATCTGGTACTTAACGGGGAGTTTGCTTCTAATGGATTTAACAATCCAATTCAATTTGGAAAAGGAGTTCTGGGCATGGCCGGTGACGCAAGCAAAGAAGCGCATGGTTGCGGATTCTTTATTACATTATCCGACGATGTCAAGGAAAGACTCCAAGGCAAATTTGCTGCTTTCGGACGGGTTATCGATGGGTTTAAGGAAATAGAACGTATTGAAAATGTTCCTCTTCGTGACATTACCGAACATTCAGAAGGGCCTGATATTGTAATCAAGCAGCCTATTACAGATGAATTTATTAAGAAAATCGAGATTGAAACTTTTGGTGTGGAATATCCGAAGCCGGAAATCTTAAGATGGGGGTACGATTGCTAGTACACCGAAAAATAAGTATCTGATACATTGACGCAGGATGATTGTTTCATATGCAAGGCGGAGGAATGAGGCGTAGCGGTGGCTACGTCGATTGACGACCACGCTGCAGATGAAAAATCAGACAAGTCAAGGTGTCAGTTACTTATTATTCGGTGTACTAGTATAGCGTCCGATAAATAACTGGATCAATCACGAAGAATACTTTTTCGAATGTACAGAAAAAAACGTAGGCGTAGTGAGCTACGCTGAGGCTTTTTGATCTGTGCAGTCGAAGAAGTAGGCAAGTGATTGGATTTCCCCCATTTCTTGTTACAATCCAGTATACAATTGTATAAAACATTCTTTCTCTTTTTCTGACTCAAACAACTGTAACCAGCTGCAGATTTCAACTGCAAAGTCAATGAATGCCGTTCCCAGGGCAGTTATCACATTTTTATCGACAACAACTCTCTTCTCTATATAATTCTCTCTCGGAAAAGGATCCTTACTGCCAAATATCTCTATATGTTTTTTAGTCCAATTTGTAACCGGTGTAGTATAGGATACCTTATCTAAGACTCCGGCTGATGCCAGAAAAAATGTTCCCGCTCCACAGATTCCGGCAAGCAGTTTATTTTGAGAATCCAGTTTTCGTATTAATTCTATCAATTCTTCCCGAATTACTCCAAACCATCCTCCACAGATGATCAGCCCCTCTACGTCATCATTAAGAACATCTGCCACTAATTTATCCGGCTTGTACAGCAAACCAGAAGTACCTTTGACCAATTTGTCTTCATAATATATGGTTATCACTTCTTTTCCTGCATCTGCTTTTAACAGATGAGCAATAAATGTTATTTCGTAGTCTGTCATGTTGTCGAATATGAACAATAATACTTTTCCCATTTTTTAGTCCTTTTTTAATACCTGTGAAGTCCTCTCCCATTCTCCTTCAGCCACTTCTGATACTTCCTGTATTCCGGCATGGTATCTTCCACAACCCTCCAGAAACGTGGGGAATGATTCATTTCCTTCCGATGAGCGAGCTCATGCACCACTACATAATCCAGCACTCCCGCCGGGGCAAATATCAGCCTCCAATTGAAGTTCAGATTCCCCTCACCACTGCAGCTTCCCCATCTGGTTTTCTGGTCGCGAATCGCAATTCTTCCGTAACTGACACCCATCATTTGGGCATAATAGGAAACCTTCTGTTCAAAAATTTCTCTCGCTTTATCTCTATACAATCTTTGCTCCGCTTCACTGAGCGGCTGGATTTTCATCGAATCCGCTTCTTTCTCCTTCTGTTCCTCCACTTTGGCAAGAACCCATGCTTGTTTCTCTTTTAGAAATGTGTCAATTCTGGACTGTGGACAATTCCGCGGAGCGCGTACCAGGACAGAACCGTCCTGGCGCACTTCCACTGCTATTGTTTTCCTTGAAGACTTAATTATCTCATACGTGATGTACATTATCCTCTTCCCTTTAATTCAATATCACTTCCAGAAATCTTTCCCCATACTTCTGATACTTAAACTCCCCGACACCACTTACCTTAAGCATCTGCGCTTTATTTTCCGGCCTCACCTGGCACATATGTACCAGGGTCTTATCCGAGAACACAATATATGGCGGAACTTTTTCTTCTTTTGCGATCTCCATCCTGAGCTGACGCAGCTTTTCAAAGAGTGCCTCCTGTTCATTTGAAAGCAGTACCCCAGCCGTTTTTTTCTTCTTTTTCACCGCAGTCTTTTCCGTTTTCTCCTGTTCCTTCGCCATTTTCATGGAGACCGAAACTTTACCTTCAAGTAGGGAATCGGATTTTTCAGTCAGCTTCACCAGCATATATTCGTCATTCGTTGTCGTCAGATACTCTTCCAATAATAAATGATTGAAAATCTGACGGAGCCGCCACGCCGGTACTTTCGCCAGAGTCCCGTAACATGGATTTTTATCCATTTTATATTGTCTGATCTTTGCGGTGTTCGCACCGTGTACGGTATCCAGAATCACATTGATTCCATACCTCTGTCTGCTTGTCTTCACGCATTCTGTAATCTTTTCCGCCTCTTCGGTCACGTCGACCGTTTCAAACTGACTCAGGCAGCTTGAACAATTCCCACAGTAATTCGCCCCGTACTCGCCGAAATAACGGAGGATGTAATCCCGCAGGCATTCATTTGTAAAACAGTAATACGTCATTTTCTTCAGTCTTTCACGGTCGCGCTCCATCACAATCTCCCGTGTAAAATCATCCAGTTCTTCATTATCCTGATTGTATTCAATAAACCGCTGATTGGTAACCACATCCTGCCCGCTGTAAAATAATATGCATTCTCCGGGCTCTCCATCCCGCGCACATCGTCCGACTTCCTGATAATAGGATTCCAGATTTTTCGGCATATTATAATGCACGACATAACGGACGTTGGATTTATCGATGCCCATACCAAATGCATTGGTCGCAACAATGATCTGCTTCCGGTCATAGATAAAATCGTCCTGATTCTCACGTCTTTCCTTATCGGAAAGTCCCGCATGATAACGGGTCACCGAAAATCCGTCGTCCTCCAGGCGGACACACACTTCCTCCACCAGCTTTCTGGTCAGACAGTAAATGATCCCGCACTGTCCCGGATGCATTTCCACAAATTGTTTCAGGGCAGTGTATTTATCCTTTGGTGTCTGTACCCCGAGATAAAGATTCGGCCGGTCGTAACCTGTTGTCACCAGTACCGGATCCCTCAGCATCAGAATATCGATCATATCCTCACGGACTTCTTTCGTCGCAGTAGCGGTAAATGCACTGATGACCGGGCGCACCGGAAGCTTGTCCACAAAATCGGTGATCTTAAGATAACTGGGCCTGAAATCCTGTCCCCACTGGGATACGCAGTGTGCTTCATCCACAGCCACCATTGAAATCTTTGCATGCAGTGCAAAACTTAAAAACTCTGCAGTCTCCAGCCTTTCCGGTGCTACATAGATAATCTTATATCGTCCTTCTGCCGCAAACGCGAGTGCTTTTTGATATTGTCCATATGTAAGGGAACTGTTGAGGAATGCTGCATGAATTCCGACTTGATTAAGAGATGCCACCTGATCCTTCATAAGTGAGATCAGCGGCGAGATTACAAGAGTGATTCCTTCCATAATAAGTGCCGGAATCTGGAAGCAAAGTGATTTTCCTGCTCCGGTTGGAAGGATTCCGAGCACATCCCGCCCGGACAGGATGCTGTCGATCAGCTTCTCCTGTCCGGGGCGGAAATCTTCATATCCAAAATATTGTTTTAAAATCTGATTTTTTTCTTCTGTTTTTGTCATTTTCACCTCAGTTAAAGATAGACTACTACTTCTTCCGGCTTTTGAGCTTTTTCCATCTCCAACAGATAAAGTACCGGCTGTTTCGGAGCAAATCTTCGTACAGATTCATATTCAAAACGCGCCTTGATCCGAGCCCATCCTCTCTGTTCAAACTGCAGTTTTCCGGATATTTTGCACGGATACCCATAAAATCTCACATCGTCCACACAGCAGGTCATGATCTGTCTTCCCGGAATCATTAGGTTATCCGGCATTCCTTTCGGTCGGAACGTCTGCGCCAGAAATGTGATCTCTTTGTGCAGATAATGCTCTGGATGCTCATACGCATCCACATACCAGGTTCCGAAATCCACATCATCGACCTCAATCTCATCCGCTTTGATATCAAATGGAAGGTCTTCTTCCGTCTGGGGGATGATCTGTCCGTCTTCATCCTCAAAGATCAGCTGTGCCTGCGGGTTCTGGATCTTCAGTGCTCTTCGAAATGCAGACCGGTCTGTCCCTTCTCCACAGCGGTTGATGACGATCAGCTCCGATTCGGTGAGCTGGCTCATCAGCATATTGCGCATATTTTTCAGATACATATCCAGCGTTTCGCCATTTACCGTAGAATAAACGCCCTGGATTTCCCAGTTTTCCGGATATTCCTCGTCCATGATCTCCTGAAGATCCCATGTACCATTGTACTCAATGACAACCTGCGCCGGGTGATACGTGCGTTCACAATTATCAAAGAAATCCCCGTTCAATTGCTCCCGTTCCTCTATTTCAAGGAGAAACATACCATTTTCATCCAGATAACTCTCTGAGTACTCTTCTTCACCCTCTTCACACTGTAAAAGAAGTGTCGGCCCATCTTCGATCCATTCCTGCTTCATGAGGGTATCCTTCACGAAAGTCGTTTTGCCGCTGTCCAGAAATCCTGTACAGATATAAACCGGTGTCATCATCTTTCCCACCTCCGGTCTAAATATGGAACAGCTTCATAAGCTCGTCTTCCTTCAGATCTGTTCCAATCACGCAAAGGCGGCCTGTATAATCAGCCTGTCCTGCACGGATCTCAAATTCCTCCGGAACCATATCAAACTGCTTCCATGAACCGTCTTCCATCTGAATAATGCCTTTTGCGCGAAGAATCGTTCCGTAAGCTTCCGTCTCTGTCAATGCTTTCAGGATAAAATCAAGTTCATCCTCGGTATATTTGTGAGCTGTTTCTTTGCCCCAGCTTGTAAATACTTCATCCGCATGGTGATGTCCATGGTGATCATGATGATCGTGGCATCCGCAAGTGCAATCCGGACCATGGTCATGATGATGGTCATGGTCACAACACTCCTCATCGTGATGATGGTGATGATGCTCGTGATCACAGCATTCCTCCTCTTCATGATGGTGGTGATGATGCTCGTGATCGCAACATTCTTCCTCTTCATGGTGATGGTGTTCTTCCAGAATGCCTTCAATCTCGGCACCATGCTCCAGTGCGCGCTGTACTGCTTCTTTTCCAAGTTCTTCCCACGGTGTTGAAATAATGGCCGCATCCGGATTCTTCTCTCTCAAAATATGAACACATTCTTCAATCTTTTCATCCTTCATCATCTGTGTTCTGCTGATTACGATCGTGGATGCATGCTCCACCTGATTTTCGAAGAATTCTCCGAAATTCTTCATATAAATCTTTGCCTTTTTCCCGTCCACAACCGTGATCCGGCCATCGATCTCAATATCTGCCTCTTCTTTGACACCTTCAATAGCCTTTACTACGTCAGACAGTTTTCCGACTCCGGATGGTTCGATGATCACTCTGTCCGGCTGATACTCTGTAAGAACTTTCTGAAGTGCTTTGCTGAAATCCCCGACCAGTGTACAACAGATGCATCCTGAATTCATTTCTGTGATCTCAACTCCTGCATCTTTAAGAAAACCGCCGTCGATACCGATCTCGCCGAATTCGTTTTCAATCAGAACCAGCTTCTCTCCGGGAAACACCTCCTCGATCAGCTTTTTTATAAATGTTGTTTTACCTGCACCTAAAAAACCTGAAATAATATCTACTTTTGTCATTTTTCATCCTCTTTTCAATCGA
Organism: Bariatricus sp. HCP28S3_F11; assembly: GCF_052065395.1. Classification (NCBI taxonomy): domain Bacteria; kingdom Bacillati; phylum Bacillota; class Clostridia; order Lachnospirales; family Lachnospiraceae; genus Bariatricus; species Bariatricus sp. HCP28S3_F11. The sequence goes on from NZ_JBQHUC010000002.1 coordinate 17,089, forward strand.
TCTTTACGTCTGCATGGCTAATTGTATCACACTTCCTAAAAAGTTGCAAATAAATGGGGTTGTTTATCCTTTGTGATTAGTGTATAATGGTTCCAAGAGAAAGAGTACCATTTTTAGTACAAAATATACGTAAAAAGGAGACTTGTAGATATGGTAAATTTATTAACAGGCCCAAAGGGTAGTGGAAAAACACAGCAGATGATCGAGCGTGCGAATGAACTGGTGAAAGGTTGCGACGGACATGTATTTTTTATCAAGAAGAGCCATCGCGATACATACAGCTTATCTTTCAACATCCGCGCTATCTGCATGGATGATTACGATGTAATCACGAACATCGATGAATACCTGGGATTCATTTACGGTATGACAAGTGCAGACCACGATATTCAGGCAATTTTCATTGACGGTATTTTAAAACATGCTAATATCGCTCTTGAAAATATTCCTGCTTTTATTGAAAAACTGAAAAAGATTTCTAAAGACAACAATATCGATTTCTATATCAGCATCAGCGCTACAAATGAACAGCTCGGTGATGTAAACATGGAAGGCTGCCAGATTCTGAATTAAGATTGAAAATAAACAAGGGAAAGGACGTAACATATAGATGCTGCGTCCTTTTTTGTTCCTATACATAGATAAATATCTGCCGACATTCTCGCCGGCAGATATCCATTTCTTTATTTTTCCAGAGACAAAACCGTGTTCGTCTTCTCTCCTTTTTTATATTCTACAGTTACTTCATCACCAATTTCATATCGGATGATATCAATATAGTCCACAACAGACACATCAAAAATATCTTCCGAGCCTTCGATCATGATATAATAATGCGATGTTCCGTCAATGACCGCCTGTGCAATTTTAGTGATCTTTCCTTTGATTTCCAGAACTTCTCTTTCATCTTTTTCTGCTTCTTTCACTCCATTGGTAAGGAGAAGTTCATTATACTCCTGCTCACATTTGCTGACCGTATCACCAATCGCAACCAACTGGTACTTCTGGACGTTTACCATCGCATATTTCTTGACCAGACCGGCATCATCTTTCAGTGCGATGAAATACGTCGGCTCGCCCGAGATATTCAGAAGCAGCGGGAACGTAGCCACATAATGCAGATTCTGCACCTGACCTTCAGCTGAATCCATGGCAGAGTCCTCAATCGCACCTTCGACTGCATAGTATTTTGTCTCCATCGTTCGCTGATTCATCAGCACGAACCCGACGTTGGACTGATCGCTGTTTACAGAAGTTACACCTGTATAAACCCATACGTCATCATCGATTGCAAGATAATTATAGCCGTTCGTCGTCTTCAGGCAGTCTTTCTGACTCAGTATGCTGTTCAGGAAACCATGCTTTAACGAGCCATAATAATCATATAATTCTATCAGAAGATCTGCTGAATACGCACGGTCAATCCACTCCGGTACTTCATCGATCTTATAGTCTTCCATTTCACCGGTAATGGCATTACACAAAACCACACGTCCTACGGTTACCCCGCCAAACAGACCGATATTGTATTTCATTACCGGTGCGATCCAGTATGGAACTCCGTCATCGTCAATCTCAAAACTGAGATCCCCATAAATATAAGTCGGATGCGCAAACCTCAGATGACGATAAATATTCCTTCCAAAGTACTCACTGGTCGAATACTTCATACCTTCGTCCAGCTTTACCATTTCCGTTGTCTGGCTGGCCATGTCGATCCGGATATAAGCCGGGATTCCTTCTTTGCGGTTTGTAAACCATTTAATCAGACTGGCATACCGAAGCGGAGATACCCTGACCGGACGGTTTTTGTAGTTGATCTGGCTGTAAATATCATCGACTTCAAACTGCGAAACCATGTCAGACATACTTCCCATCTTGCGGTTACCCAGAATCTGTGCCGAATCCCTGTCGAGAAGCGGAATCTGATCAAAGGACAGTTCTTCAATATCCTGTGTAAATTCTCCGTCCTCCACCTTAAGAAGCTGCTGATATTTCTTTGCGTTGATCACCGGTGAAGAAAGAAAGCTTCCAATCAGGTATACCAGCAGAAGAACAATGAACAGTCCGATGATCACCTTCAAAAACTTGGAATCACTGATCTCCTTTCTTCTTGAAATTCCTCTTTTCAGGGCATAAATAATTCCAACAACGGCAACCAGTACAAGAATAAAGTACCATACATCCGCCGAATGAATATTAAATGCTGGGAGCGCCAGATAATAGTAGATTCCTGCCAAAATCAAAAAAATAACAACTCCCAGAATAGTTCCTTTCTTTTTCACATTCATTTCCTCCTCTTTTAAAATTTTTTATTCCAAAGTGTTGGTGTAAACAACATCAGGAATGGAAATATCTCCAGTCTTCCGATCAGCATATCAAAGCAAAGTACCAGTTTTGAAAAGCTATTGAATTTAGCAAAATTCTCCACCGGACCGACCAGTCCCAGCCCCGGTCCAACATTGTTCAGAGTCGTAAGTACCGCCGTAAAGGATGTCTCAAAATTATAATTGTTCGCAGAAACAAGCAAAACAGAAAGAGCAAGAATAATAATATATGCACTGATATAAACATATACGCCCCGCATGGTCTCTTCTTTCACCCTTTTTCCGTTTACCTTTACAATGGATACTCCCTTCGGGTGCAGCATCGACTTCAATTCCCGTCCGATACTCTTGATCAGGATCAGAAATCTGGAAACCTTGATACCACCACCCGTCGACCCTGCACACGCACCAATGATCATCAAAATCAGAAGCACCATTTTCGAAAGTTCCGGCCACAGATTAAAATCCACAGTCACGAAACCCGTCGTTGTTATGATTGCCGCCACCTGAAAAGAAGCATAGCGAAATGCTTTCCCAACAGAGTGATACATTGGAGTGATATTCACCACTATCATCACGACAGCGACTGCGATAATTCCCAGGTAAGCACGAAGTTCTTCATTTTTCAGAACATTTTTAACATCTTTCATTAACAGGAGGAAATACATGTTAAAATTAATCCCGAACAAAATCATGAAAACAGTGATCACACCATCAATATAAGCGCTGTTAAAATGTGCCACACTGTTATTGTAGGAATTAAATCCTCCGGTTCCGGCTGTGCTGAATGCATGCGTCACACTGTCAAAAAGGCTCATCCCTCCGCAAAGGAGCAGGATGATTTCCAATACAGTCAGAATGAAATACATACCATACAAGAGTTGCGCCGTTCCCCTTGCCTTTGGGACCAGTTTGTCTGCTTCCGGACCCGGAACTTCCGCACGCATCAGATGCATGGAATTCTTTTCATCAAGGGATGTCAGCACCATTACAAACACCAGCACACCCATACCACCGATCCAATGCGTCAGTGCACGCCAGAAATTCATACATTTGGGCATACTTTCAATATCCATAAGTATAGTCGATCCCGTCGTGGTGAAGCCTGAAACAGTCTCAAAAAACGCGTCGATAAAATTCGGTATACACCCGGACAGAAAAAATGGAAGCGCTCCGAACAGTGACCAGAAGATCCATGCCGTCGCCACGATGATCAGCCCTTCTTTCGTGTAAATCATCGTATCTTCGGGTTCTTTTCTCCCCCATATGAAATAGCAGACGCAAAGGAGTGCCGACGCCACAAGAAAATATGCCGACTCCTTCTCACTGTACATAAGCCCTACCATCATCGGAATTAAAAGCAGAATCGCCTCAACCCCAAGCATTTTTCCAATGATATATTTTGTCATTTTCTTATTCATTGCTTACATTCTCCTGCTAAAGCATTATATCAGTGATATCCTGTACTTTTTTTTCTGTCGTTACCATCACTACACTATCCCCGACCTTCATACATTCATCACCATCCGGAATGATCACCTGACGTCCCCGCCCAATGCAAGCAATCAGGTTGTTCGCTTTAAAACTAAGTTCTTTCAACGGAATATTGGTATAATTTGTCTCTTCTTTGATAATAAACTCGAGAGCCACTACTCTTCCGCCGACAAGCTGATACATGGATTCAACATTGACGCTGCGAAGCGAATTCTGACGAGCACGCACATAACTCATAATCGCGTCAGCAGTCGCTGTTTTCGTGGAAACCAAAGCATCAATATCCAGTTCCTGCACCAATTGTGCTCTGCTGTCTTCATTGACCTTAGCCACTATCTTATCCACACCCTTGGTTCTTCCAAACAATGCAAGTATAATATTCTCCTCATCCACATTAGTAAGATTGATCATGGCATCTGCTTCTTCAATGCCCTCTTCAATCAGCAGATCATGATCTGCTGCATCTCCGCATATAATAGTTGCCTTCGGAAGCTCTTCACAGAGTGACTCACACTTTTTCAGATCTTTTTCAATGATCTTCACCTGCATTCCAAGAGCAATCAGCTGTTTTGCAAGATAATATGCCACTCGGCTGCCTCCGCAGATCATGACTTTCTTTACTTTTCTTTTTCTTCCGACAAATCGGAAAAACTCTTCGATATATTTATGGGAAGCGACCAAGTGAAGTCTGTCCCCGACCTTTACCAGAAAATCTCCATCCGGAATAATCACATCATTCCCTCTTCGCACCGCACAGATAAGCAGTTTAATCTGATACTTCTGATAAATATCAGAAAGCTTCATCCCGTCCAGCCTGCTCTGTTCTTTTACAATATATTCTACGAGCTCAGCTTTTCCTTTCATAAATGTCTCAACCTTTGCGGTATCAGGAAGAAGAATCGCCCGTGAGATTTCAAATGCTACCGCAAGTTCCGGATTCACTGCCATACTGAGTCTGAGATCCTCTTTCAAAAGATCAATTTGCTGATAGTAGATAGGATTTCTCACACGTGCAATGGTGTGCTTTGCTCCCAGTTTTCTTGCCAGAAGGCAGCTTACCATATTCAATTCATCTGTAGACGCACAGGCTATAACCAGATCTGCATTCGGAACTCCCGCCTGTCTCTGGATTTGAGCATCTGCTCCATCCCCGTTGATGCACATAATATCCAAATTATTGATTGCTTCTTTCAGTTTCCCTTCATTTCGATCAATCAGTACGACATCGTAATTTTCTTCGGATAATTGTGTCGTCAATTTATGTCCAACTTTTCCGTCCCCAATAATTACAATTTTCATTTAAGGCTACCCTTCATTTTTCTTTAGATTTACCTACGTAGCATACCACTTTTATGTCAAAAGTACAATAGCGAGGTCTGTAATTTAAAACGAATTAGTGTTGTTAAAGAAAGCCGGACAAAATGCCCGGCTTTTCTCTTGTTCTATCAAATTGAATTTACGCCTCTTCTGCAGCGCGTTTTGCGATTTCCTTCTCCTGAACATCATTCGGTGCCTGCTCATAACGGGCAAATTCATAAGAATATGTACCACGTCCGCCCGTCATGGAACGAAGCGTTGTACAATATCCAAACATACCTGTCATCGGCACATCCGCCTCAATCACCTGATATCCGCCTGCAACCGGATTCATTCCTAAAACTCTTCCACGACGTTTATTCAGATCTCCCATTACATCTCCGGTATAATCATCCGGAACCGTAACCTTAACGGATGCAATTGGTTCCAGAAGAACAGGACCTGCTTCCATGAAACCTTTCTTAAATGCCTGGCATGTTGCAGTCTTAAATGCCATTTCTGAGGAATCTACCGGATGGTAAGATCCATCGTAAAGAGTTGCTTTTACGCCAACAACCGGATATCCTGCCAGAGGTCCCTTAACAACAGAATCCTGAAGTCCCTTCTCAACAGCCGGGAAGTAGTTCTTCGGAACAGCTCCTCCCACAACCTCTTCTTCGAATACATACGGTGTCTCCAGATCTCCGGACGGTTCAAATCTCATCTTAACATGTCCGTACTGTCCATGTCCGCCGGACTGTTTCTTATACTTGGTATCCACATCGGAATTCTTGCGGATCGTCTCACGGAATGCAACTTTCGGAGTCTCAAGTGTAATACCAACTTTATAACGTTCTGCCAACTTGCTTGCCACAACTTCCAGATGCTGATCGCCCATACCATAGATAAGAGACTGACGGTTCTCACTGTCATTCACCACTTTCAGTGTTACATCTTCTGCCATCATTCTTGCAAGTGCCTGGGAAACTTTATCTTCATCACCTTTATTATTTACTACATATTTCATATATGTATATGGTTTGGAGTATTCGGTTCTTCCAAAAGAAACCGGAGTATTCTTTGTAGAGAGCGTATCACCGGTTCTTGTTGTACCAAGTTTTGCGATTGCTCCGATATCTCCGGCAAAAAGCTCGCTCACTTCTACCGGTTTATTTCCGTTCAGGGTGTAGATTTTACCAAGCTTTGCTTCTGCATCTGTCTCTGCATTATAAAGGATATCATCGCCTTTCAGTACGCCCGAACATACTTTCACAAAAGAGTATTTTCCGATAAACGGATCAACCATAGTCTTAAATACATATGCACTCTTCGGCTGTGCAAAGTCATAATTTGCCTCAAAGATCTCATTTGTCTTACGGTTGATTCCTGCACACTCACGATATTCCGGACTCGGGAAGAAACGTACAATATCAGAAAGGAGATTGGTTACGCCCTGCGCCTGAATATTGGAACCCATCGCTACCGGAACGATCGAACCGTCCATAACTTCGCTTCTCATAGCAGAACGAATCTCTTCTACAGAGAATTCATCTCCTTCGAAATAACGTTCCATAAAGGCTTCACTCGTCTCAGCCACTGCTTCAAGAAGTTTCTCACGGTAAATCTGCAGATTCTCCTTTGAATATTCCGGAATTTCACATTCTTCTTTCTGTCCGAGACCTGTATATCTTCTTGCCGCATTCTTAATAACGTTTACATAGCCAACCAGCTTCTCGTTCTCACGAATCGGCATGAAATGAGGTGCGATTACTTTTCCGTATCTTGCTGTCAGATCTTCCACTACCTGACGGAAACTTGCATCATCCACATCCATCTCTGTTACATAAATCATTCGCGGAAGTTTATACTTGTTGCAGAGTTCCCATGCTTTCTCGGTTCCGACCTGAACACCAGCCTTACCAGAAACAACGATCACCGCTGCATCCGCCGCACTTACAGCTTCCTCTACTTCACCTACAAAGTCGAAATATCCAGGAGTGTCCAGAATATTGATCTTTGCTTTTTCCCACTCTATCGGAATCAGACTTGTGCTGATTGAGAACTTTCTCTTCTGCTCCTCTTTATCGAAATCACTGATCGTATTTCCTCCGTCAATGCTGCCCAGACGGTTCGTTGCTCCTGAAACATAAGCCATTGCCTCTGCAAGACTTGTCTTTCCACATCCCCCATGTCCCAAAAGAACAACGTTTCTTATTTCATCCGTTCTGTAAACCTTCATGCTGCTGCCTCCTTGTAAAAAGTTTCTCATGGGTACATTGTACTAAATATTGTTCAAAGTTACAACTATTTTATTTATTTTTAACAAAAATATCGCAACTCCTATCGCTTTTTCACTTTAAAGCGTTGCATTATTGACAGAATTCGTTTTATCATTTAAAATGAAAGTTAATGTTTAGAAAGGATTCTTTAGCTATGAAACAGAAGAAAATCGGATTTATTGGTCTCGGACTGATCGGCGGGTCCATTGCCCGGGCCATCCGCCGTTACTATCCGGATTACGAGATAATTGCATTCGATAATAATAAAGAAACACTGGCACTTGCAACACAGGAATCGGTCATTCATGTAGCCTGCACGTCGATCGATGACAATTTCCGCGACTGCGACTACATTTTCCTCTGTGCCCCTGTGGCATTTAATACCGAATACCTGAAGATGATGACGCCCTATCTCCATGACGGACTGATTCTCACTGACGTTGGGAGTGTAAAAACTCCGATGCATGAGGAGATTGAACGTCTGGGACTGGGGAAATACTTCATAGGCGGTCACCCGATGGCCGGTTCTGAGAAAAGCGGATTTGCAAATTCCAAACCGCTTTTAATTGAAAACGCTTATTTCATCCTTACTCCTTCTCCGGAAGTTTCCAAAGAAAAAATACAGAGCTATTCCGAGTTCGTGGAGGCTCTCCATTCCATTCCTGTCGTGCTTGATTATCAGATCCATGATCAGATTACCGGCACGATCAGTCATCTTCCGCATATTATCGCCGCATCCCTGGTTAATTTTGTGCGGGATACCGATACTCCGGATGAACTGATGAAGAATCTTGCGGCGGGCGGTTTTAAGGATATCACAAGGATTGCTTCTTCTTCACCGACGATGTGGCAGCATATCTGCCTTCAGAACGGAAAGAATATTTCCCGGATTCTGGATGAATATATTCAGATGCTGACTCAGGCTAAATCACTGATCGATGCAGGCGATTCTCAGGCAATTTATGATATGTTTGACCATTCCAGAAATTACAGGAATTCGATCCCTGACGGTTCATCGGGACCGATCCGGAAGACGTTCGCCATCTACTGCGACATACCGGATGAGACCGGCGGCATTGCAACAATCGCTACGATCCTTGCGTGCGGCGGTGTCAATATCAAGAATATCGGAATTGTAAATAACCGCGAATTTGAAGAAGGCGTTCTTAGAATTGAATTCTACGACGGCAATTCCTGCGATAAAGCTTCCGCTCTGCTCAGAAAGCATCGGTATATCATATATGAAAGATAACGAATCTACAATCAGAAAGGAATATACATAATTATGGAAATTCATACTTCCCACGGACTTCACGGTGAGATTGAAATCCCCGGAGACAAGTCCATTTCCCATCGTTCCGTTATGTTCGGGGCACTGGCCAAAGGTACAACTGAGATTACTCATTTTCTTCAGGGAGCGGACTGTCTGTCTACGATCGGATGTTTCCGCGCTATGGGGATCGAAATTGAGAATACGCCGGAAAAGATACTGGTTCACGGCAGGGGGCTTCATGGTCTGACCGCTCCGGCCGGAACGCTGGATGTCGGGAACAGCGGTACAACCACCCGCCTGATCTCCGGAATCCTCTCCGGGCAGCCCTTTGCCACCACTTTATCGGGAGATGCCTCTCTGAATTCGCGCCCCATGAAACGGATTATGGAACCGCTGTCCCTTATGGGTGCCGATATTCAAAGTCAGAACGGTAATGGCTGTGCGCCGCTTCAGATCAACCATCACCTGAATCCCGGATCACACCCGGAGCTGAAACATATTCACTATCGTTCCAGAGTGGCATCCGCGCAGGTCAAATCCGCCGTTCTTCTCGCAGGACTTTATGCCGACGGTGTGACTGAAGTTACAGAGCCTACGCTGTCCCGCAATCATACGGAGCTGATGCTGAATGGATTTGGGGCAAATGTAATAACCATCAATCATGACGACGGAAGCGCCACGGCCTCCATTCAGCCATGCGAAGAACTTTTTGCCCGGCAGATTCAGGTTCCCGGTGACATTTCTTCCGCGGCATATTTCATTGCCGCCGGACTTCTGGTGCCGAACTCTGAACTGCTCATCCGAAATGTCGGGATCAACCCGACCCGCGCCGGACTTCTCGAAGTATGCCGCGCTATGGGCGCTGATATCACTTATGTAAACCAGACCAGTGCCAGCGGAGAACCGACCGCCGATCTGCTTGTAAGATCCAGTTCACTTCACGGTACGACGGTAGAAGGTGCGATCATCCCGACTCTCATTGACGAGATTCCAATGATCGCTGTAATGGCAGCTTTCGCAGAAGGAACAACTGTGATCAAAGATGCCGCTGAACTCAAAGTGAAGGAAACCGACCGGATCAAAACAACAACGGAAGCTCTGCTTGCCATGGGCGCAGACGTGGTTCCGACCGAAGACGGCATGATCATCCACGGTGGAAATCCTCTCCACGGCACGGACATCAACAGCTATCTGGATCACCGCATCGCAATGGCATTTTCCATCGCCGGACTTGCTGCTGCGGGAACGACCACAATACAGGACAGCCGGTGTGTCGATGTCTCTTACCCGGAATTCTATGAGTCTCTGGGCGCATTGAATCAGTAATTGAAATGCAAATGTTTTAAAAGGGAACGCAAAACTGCGTTCCCCTTTTTTATGCCTGATTGGAATCCAGAAGTTCCAGCAATTCATCTCGGTTCATACTTCCCAAATATCCATTCTCTCCACTTAAGATCTGGGTAGCAAGATCAGTTTTCTTCTCTTGCAGCTTTTGAATCTTCTCCTCAATCGTGTTCTTCGCCAGGAGTTTATACACTGTCACTTTCCGCGTCTGACCGATTCGGTGCGCACGGTCTGTCGCCTGATTCTGAACCGCCTGATTCCACCATGGATCATAATGGATGACCACATCTGCACCGGTAAGATTAAGTCCGACTCCACCTGCTTTCAATGAAATCAAAAATACCGGCGTATCTCCTTCGTTAAATTCCCTGACAAGCTCAAGACGTTTTTCTTTTGCGGTGCTTCCCGTTATCAGGAAATACGGGATTCCCGCCTTATCAAAATTCTCCTTCAAAATATCCAGCATAGAAGTAAACTGTGAAAACAGCAGGATACGATGTCCGCCATCCATCGCACTCTGCACCAGATCCAGACATGCATCAACCTTCGCGGCTTCTCCGCGATAGTGTTCAAAACAAAGCGAAGGATCGCAACAAATCTGCCGAAGCTTCGTGATTTCCGCTAATACCTGCAGCTTATTCTTATTAAACTCCTGATTGTCCTGCTCGGAAATTACCTGTTTCAAATGCAGTACCTGTCCATCATATAACTTCTGCTGTGTATCTTCAAACTTGACATACCTGATTTCTTCCATTTTCTCCGGAAGGTCTTTCAAAACATTCTCTTTCAGCCTTCTCAGGATGAAAGGAGCCGTCATCTTCTGTAGTCTTCTTGTAGCAGCCTCATCCCGATTCTTTGCAATCGGAATCTCAAGTTCTTTTCGGAAAGCTTCGTAAGAATATAAGAATCCCGGCATGAGATAATCGAAGATGCTCCAAAGCTCACTTAAGCGATTCTCGATCGGAGTTCCCGTCAGAGCATACCTGGTTTTGCTTTGTATCACCTTAACTGCTTTGGCTGCAGCTGTTGAATGATTTTTTATATACTGCGCTTCATCAATGATCTCATAGAGAAATGTTTTTTCGTCATAAAACCCAATATCACGTTTGAGCAGGTCATAAGACGTAATCAGCACATCCACATCCTTCCAGTTTTCAACAATATTCCGGCGCTCATTCTGCGTACCGGCAACCACATTTACCCGAAGTTCCGATGCAAAGCGGCTGAACTCTTCCTGCCAGTTGAAGACCAGAGAAGCCGGCGCTATGATTAGAGACGTTCCTTCTTTTCCTTCTTGTTTTGCAGAAAGAAGCACAGCAATCGCCTGCAGCGTCTTCCCAAGTCCCATATCATCCGCAAGGATTCCGCCAAATCCCCACTCCTCCAGTGTTCGCAGCCACTTAAATCCATCTTTCTGGTAAGGACGCATCACTTTGCTTAAACTCTCTGGCTCTTCAAAGTCCGCTTCCTTTACCGTCTTAAATCCTTTAATGATCTTACGGAAATGACTGTCTCTGTTACTGTAAATGCTCTCGTTTTCTTCCAGCAGTTTATCCAGATAAAGTGTCCGATACATCGGAAGATGTAGTTTGCCTTTCAGGAACTCTTTCGGCTTCACATGCAGTCCCTGAATCATCTCATTTAAAGCTTCCAGTGGAGAATTCTCCAGATCAACGAAGGAGCCATCCTTTAACCGGTAATATTTTTTCTTTGTGCGATAACTCTGCAGAAGTTCCAACAGTTCCTGCATCGGTACATCCGTAGTCGAAATTTCCAGATTCAGCATTCCCTCGGAGACAGATACCCCCGCAGATACACGAACTCTATTGATCGTACGGTATCCCAGGAAGCTTTTCGTACATTTCACTTCGCCCAGCTCCAGCATCTTATCCAGCCCGTTCTTCATCAGATTATAGATTCGTTCCTCATCTTTTCCACAACTGAAGCTTTCACTTTCCCAATTAATTTCGGGGAAATACTGAAACAGATATGCTATGGTTTCCTGTTCTCTCTCATAATCACGAAAGGCAGCCATGTTTTCAATTAATTCATCATCAAAATAGTCAGTCAGAGAGAACTCCTGTTCTCCGTAACACGCCAGTGCACGGCATACGACATCCTGCTCCGGTGCATCCAGATCAAATCGAAACTGTACTTCCGGCGGCAGATACGAACGGAATTTTTCCGGTTCCGCTTCCGTAATATCTGCTACTTCACGTAATTGTGGAAGAGTACGGTAAAAAAACTCTGCCATATGATTGCGTCCTACCAAGAAGGCAATTGAGCCACCATCAGCCGCTCTTGTCAGAGGTTCCATTTTGCCAAGAAATTCTGGTTCCACTTTCATAAAATGAGTACCACTGATATAGTAGGCTGTATCTACTCCATAGAATAATTCCGGCAAGTTTCCTCTGACTCTCACTCCATGGAATTCCTTGTGCGTCCCCAGTGTATCCGCACTGATTCTCATCTGGATCTTCGGTTCACCGATTCCCGGTTCCAGATAAATCTTTTTCACCGGTGACTTGTCGCGGTTTTCGTACTCGACAGGCTCTCCTCCCATCTGATTATAGAATTCGTCCAGCCTCCATCCATAGAGATCAACAGAACCTCCCACATCCTGCTTCTGGTAAGAATAATAGTTTCTTGATTCCATCATTCTCCGCGCAAATGCATTCTCATCCCGGACAACCTGATTAATAAAATGGATCCATTTCCGGCTTTCTTCTGTGAAATTCTCAATATTATGATTAATATTCGTACTGCTTCCATACACTGCCGTTGAAGCATTCTTAACATTCTCACAGAATTCATTCATTTTTTTTACTACAAACAGTTTGTTCTCTCCCACCTTGAAAGTCAGTGTCAGTTTTCCATCCTTCATGACCAGTCTCGGAACCAGACGCAGATTCTTCGGTTCTGCTTCCATATCCGACACAAATTTCGTCATTCGTTTATTGGAAAAAGAGGAAAGGACCCGTTTTCCACTGTAGTCCGTTGCATCTCCGATGTTCTGATCCTTTAAAATCCTTTCTGTCTCAAGTAAGGCTCCCGCCTTATACTTGCAAAACTGATTCTTCGAATAATACCAGCCATAATAATTCATCCGGCACTCAGGGCAATGACACTGAAGAGACAACAGTTCATCTCTGGCAAACTGGACATAAACCGGAAATTCGATCCCGTCTTCCTCACAACTGAAACTGATCTGTCCCAGTATTTCTCTTGTCATCTGATTATAACCGGTTCCTACCTCATCTAATCTGAGTTTGCCGTTTCTGATCACTTTCTCAGCTTCACTCTGCACTGCCTTCGAAAATTTCATCGCATTTCTGATAACCTCGGGTCTGAAGTAAGAATAATTCTCTAATGCATTCATTCTCTTTTGAGCCTTTTCTGAATCCATTTCTTCTGAGTCATCATGCCATGGATTTTCCAAAGTCTCATAATCCTTTTTCAGCATCTGTCTTCTTGCTCTTTCCTGCTGACGCTTCTTTACTTCAGACAGCATTCTCTCCTCGGCCAGCCGCTGTTCTTCTTTTCGGCGCAGTTCCTCTGCAATCCGTTCTTCTTCTGCCTTCCTGAGTTTCTCAGCCTTGCGCTTTTCTTCCTCTTTTTTCAGTTCTTCAGCTCTGCGTTTTCCTTCTTCCTCCAGACGCCGTTTTTCTTCTCGCCTTTTCGCTTCTTCCTTTTTCTTATTTCGGATTTCTTCCTTCCTGGCCTCTTCCGCACGGATTCTCTCCGCCTCTTTTTCGCGGCGCTGTTCTGCTATTTTCTTTCGTTCCTCATCCTGCCGTGCTTTTTTCGCTTTTCTCTGCTCTCTGGCAAGCTTCTTTGCAGCTTTTTCTTCTTCCTGACGTTTCTTTTCTTCCACAGCTTTTTCTTCTTCGATTCGTCTCTTTTCGCGTGCCGCTTCTTCCTCCTCCAGGCGTTTCTTTTCTTCCGCAGCTCTTTCTTCTTCACGACGCTTCAGTTCTTCTTCTTCATATGCTGTTCTTCTCCTTTTTATCTGAAGCTTCGATTTTTTTTGCTCTTCTGCTGCATGCTTTTCTTCGTTCTCCCTCCATAGCTTCATGAGTTCCTCTTCATTTTTTCGACTCTGTTCTGCCTCTTTTCTCATGTCAATCGCATAGAGTACTGCCGCCATGTGCCTGCAGTTTTTCCCACTTTTCGCGATTGCGCACTGGCAGTTCATACGTGAAATGTCATCATCCGTCATTTTGATAACAACCTCTGCTCGTTGTCTCTCTAATACTGCTGCCGAATACCCTTTCTCTGTCCTGGTCAAATCAACAACCTTTCTGTTCAAGCATGCCTTTTTGCCCCATTCCAGTGATGTTTCATCGAATCTTTCTTTCCATTCTTTCATTTGTAATGCTCCATCATATCTATTACGCAATTACTGCCATTCGCCTTCAAAAGCAAATCTCTGGCTTTGAATATATTCTTTTCCAGTATATCAGTTCCTTTCGTTGTTTACAACTGAACATTCTTCATCATTGACAACTATTCTCCCCTTTATTCGAAACACATAAAAAATGAGGACATCTCCTTCCCCCAAAGAGACATCCTCCAAAATCTATCTATAATTATCTTCCGATTTCTTCTCTAACTTCCTTGAAGCATTTTACAATGAAATCGATATCTTCTTTTGTATGGCTTGCGCAAACCTGTGTACGGATTCTTGCTTTTCCCTTCGGTACGACCGGATAAGAGAAGGCTACTACGTATACACCTTTTTCCATCATTTTCTTTGCATATTCGCCTGCCAGTCTTTCGTCATACAGCATAACCGGTACGCATGGGTGGGTTCCCGGAATGATGTCGAAGCCGTTATCAACGAGCTGTTTGCGGTAGTAAGCAGTCACTTCTTCCAAGTGATCGCGAAGCTCTGTGCTTTCTTCCAGCATGTTGAACATCTCAATGCTTGCGCCTGCGATTGCCGGTGCAAGAGAATTGGAGAACAGGTACGGACGGCTTCTCTGACGAAGAAGATCGATGATTTCCTTACGTCCGCTCGTATATCCGCCGGAAGCTCCGCCAAGTGCTTTTCCAAGTGTTCCGGTAATGATATCAACACGTCCTTCTACACCGCAGTACTCTGCAGTTCCGCGTCCATGTTTTCCTACAAAGCCAACGGCATGGCTGTCATCAACCATAACCAGCGCATTGTATTTATCAGCAAGATCACATACACCTTTCAGATTGCAGATGATTCCGTCCATAGAGAACACACCGTCTGTTGCGATCAGTTTGATTCTTGCGCCTGCTTCATCTGCAGCTTTCAGCTGTGCTTCCAGGTCTTCCATATTGTTGTTTTTATAACGGAAACGTTTTGCTTTGCAGAGACGTACTCCGTCGATGATGGATGCGTGATTCAGTTCATCACTGATGACTGCATCTTCTGCTGTCAGGATCGTCTCAAAAAGGCCACCGTTTGCATCAAAGCAGGAAGAGTAAAGAATCGTGTCATCGGTTCCGAGGAAGCTGGAGATCTTCTTCTCGAGCTGTTTATGAATGTCCTGTGTTCCACAAATAAAACGGACAGATGCAACTCCGTATCCCTTTTCATCATATGTTTTCTTTGCTGCTTCAATCAGACGCGGGCTGTCTCCCAGTCCAAGATAGTTATTTGCACACATGCAAAGCAACTCTCTGCCGTCTTCCATTTTTACTCTAGCTCCCTGCGGAGAAACGAACGGAGCCTCGCCTTTAAAAAGTCCTGCTTCCTTAATGTCCTCTACTTCTTTTGTATAAATACTTAAAATATCATTCTTACGTGCCATTTACTGCGGTCCCCTTTCTATTAATCGTTGATATGTGCCCAGTCAAGAATTACTTTTCCTGATTCTCCGGAAATCATTGCTGCAAATCCCTTTTCGTAATCTCTGATGTCAAAACGATGCGTGATGATCGGAGAGATATCCAGTCCGGCCTGAACCATAGTAGACATCTTGTACCATGTATCCCATACTTTTCTTCCGTAAATACCGCGGATATTCAATCCGTTGAAGATTACGGTCTCCAGATCTACCGTAGCATCTGTTCTCTGAAGACCCAGAAGTGCGATATTTCCACCATGTTTCATGTTGTGGATCATATCATGAAGAGCCACCTGGCTTCCGGACATTTCAAGACCCACGTCAAATCCTTCTGTCATTCCGATTTCCTTCATGACATCCGGCAGTTTTTCCTGTGTCAGATTGACCGTTCTTGTTGCTCCGAGTTTCTTCGCAAGATCCAGACGATACTGGTTCATATCTGTAATAACAACATGTCTTGCTCCTGAGAATTTTGCGATTGCTGCTGCCATAATACCAATCGGGCCGGCACCTGCAATCAGAACGTCTTCGCCAAGCATATCATAAGAAAGTGCTGTATGTGTTGCATTTCCAAACGGATCAAAGATTGCATAGAGTTCCTCATCGATAGCCGGGTTGCATGGCCATACATTGGATGCCGGAATTACCAGATACTCAGCAAACGCACCGTTTCTGTTTACGCCAACGCCCTTTGCATCTTTACAGTTCTCCTTGTGTCCTTCCAGACAGTTACGGCATTTGCCGCAGGTGATATGTCCTTCACCGGATACCAGATCGCCCGGTTTGAATCCCTGTACACCGGCTCCGACTTCTACAACTTCGCCTACATACTCGTGTCCGGCTGTAAGTCCGATCGGGATCGTGTGCTGTGCCCAGTCATTCCACTGATAAATGTGTACGTCCGTACCACAAATTGCATTTTTGTGGATCTTGATCTTCACATCATTTGGTCCAACCTCCGGGATCGGTACTCTCTTCATCCAAAGTCCCTGTTCCGGTTTTTCTTTCACCAGTGCCCACATCATATTATCATTCATGTTTTCAACCTCCGTGCTTGAAATATTTCCCTTAACCGTTACTTATATCATAAGGAAAATCAGCCGGATTTTCAACACTTTTTTCCGTGTATTGCGCACATTCTACAAGTTTATGTTTTCGTGTCGCGCACATAAACAAACGTTTTTCACTGAAGAACACATTTATGCATAAAGCACAAACACAATCCCGTATTTTTATATATTTTTACCAAATACGCTGCAACAATTTGCACAAACCTCATATTTTTGTCTTTGTACAGCGTACACCGCTTACTCCAACATCCCTTCAATTCTTTCTCTGACAGACTTTACTTTTCCGGGATCCGTCCCACCGGAGCCAATTCCGATCACGATTTCGTCTTTTATAACAATAGATGGAAAATAAAAATCGCACAGTTCTTTCTGATCACAAGTATTGACCGGGATTCCATGTGCATTACAGTAACACACGATCTGCCTGTTCAATCTGTGATTGTTAGTGGCTGCGAACACGATGTCCGCCCCCGCAAGATCCTGCTCTTCGAACTTTTTTCTGATACAATGAACCTTCTGTTCTTCTTTCAGTCTCAGGACCTCTTCACATATCTCAGATGCTATGACATGAATGTTCCCTGAAAATGCCAAAAGGGTCCGTATACGCCGTGCCGCGATCACGCCTGCCCCGATCACAACGATCTTTTTCTCCGAAATATCCACAAACATAGGGAAATAAGACTTTCGCATGGTTTACGCCTCCTGATCCAGCATATAAAGAAGGGCATTGCAGATACATGCTGCGATATTGCTTCCTCCTTTTCTTCCCTTTGCGACGATATAAGGTGTATCCTTCAGTCCAAGGATCAGCTCTTTGGACTGTACCACATTCACAAATCCCACCGGCACTCCGATGATCAGCTCGGGATTTATTTTACCTTCTTTAATTAATTCATACAATCTCACCAGCGCTGTCGGCGCGTTACCGATTGCGAAAATCAGCTTCTCGCTTAACCCGGCCGCTTTGTCCATGCTGGCCTGGGCACGGGTTGTTCCTCCCTTTTTTGCGGCCTCTGCCACGTCCTCATCGGACATAAAGCAGTACACGTGTCCTCCGTATTCAGCCAGCTTCTTTTTGTTGATCCCTGATTTTCCCATCTGAGTGTCCGTCACGATCGACGCACCGCCGCGCAGGGCTTTAAGCGCTCTTTCCACAACATGATCCGAAAAAACCAGATTGTCGACATAATCAAAATCAGCGCTGGTATGGATACATCGCTTTACGATTGGCTCCGTCCCCGGAATGAGGATTGTATCTCCCAGTTCCTCTGTAATAATCTCAAAACTTCTCTTTTCTATCTCCGCAGGCTTTACCTGCTCCAATTCTATTTTCATCGCACATCTCCTCCTTTGATTGGCAGTCCGATACCACACACCACCCGGTCCACCCGTTCGGAAAATGCTGCAAGCCTGGTGCAGATCCGTCCTGTCTCTTCACGATATCTGCGCTCGAAAGCATCGATCGGGACGAGTCCGTATCCAATTTCATCTGTTATGATCACAATTTGTGGATTTTCCCGAATGATTCTGTCTGCAAACAGTCTCATCTCTTCATATTTTTCCATTGACTTTCGGATATACAGATGAAAATGATAGACTCCTTCACACTGAAGCAGCTCTTCTTCCGAGCACGCCGCTCCATCCACCCATCTGATCCCGGGATATTCTTTTTGGGCATATTCCATTTTTCCCTGGAATGCCCCGCCAATGATCATTCTCATCTCTTCACCTCCACCGGAATTCCGTAAACCACTTCCGTTACCTGATCTGCCATTCCTGCCATACGGCAGTTGACCGTCCCAAGCACCTCTTTATATACAGTCATCTCGGGGGAATCCGGTACACTTTCAGCAAAAACTTCATTTGTAACGACCACAAGCAGACAGCTGTGATCGACAAGAAAGCGGATTCCTTCCATAATTATTTCAGCCGAATTCTCCCCTGCACCGTTCTCTTCATATAGTTCATTTGCGGCAAGATTCGACATACACTCCAACAAAACCAATGGTTTACATGCTTGTTTTTCTTCATCAAACAGCCCGATAAGCTGTTTTTTCAAATTCAGATAGCATTCAACAGTACAGAACCCTTTTCCTTCTCTCATTTTCCGGTGGCGTTCGATTTTCTGTTTTGTCTCCTCCCCAAAGGGCATCATCGTAGCAAGGTAATACCGTTTTCTCCAGGGCTCTTTTTCTCCAAATTCCATGATCAGCTGTTCTGCGTATTCCGATTTTCCGCTTCCGCTTCCTCCTGTCACCAGATGGAACATACTCCTACCTCCTGTCTGCGTACCGGTATTCCAGTGCACCGGTAGCGGCTATCTGCGTAATCCCGATAATTTCCGGCCGTATCAAATTGCAGCTCTTCATCGAGAATAACGGTATCACATAAAACTGCTTTCCCACCGCAAGCTGTTCCGCCTGATGAAGAAGCTGTGATCGTTTCTCCGGATCCGTCTCAGAGTCCGATGCCTTTACCAGTGCATCATATTCTGCATCCTTCACTCCGTTGCAATTATATGTACTGTTGGTAAGAAGGAGCGACAAATAGGTATATGGATCTGTGAAATCCGCCGTCCAGTTCATCCGGCACAATTCAAAATTTCCTGCATGGCGATCGGAATAATTAACCTGAAGTTCCTGCGCCTTCAGTTCCACGTTGATATTCAGATTTCGTTTCAGCTGTTCCTTCAGAACCTGCGCCGTATCCGAATCCAACTCCAGTGTAGGGTAATTATAAGTCAATGTCGGGAAGCCCTCTCCGTTCGGATAGCCTGCTTCCGCCAGCAGTTCTCTGGCTTCTTCTATATTCTCTTCAAATGGAGGATCCGCTTCTTCCACAAAATAATTGCCGGTAGCCTTATCTTTCATGCGCTTTGCGACAAGATTGACGGTAGGTTCCGTATCATCGCCTACGATTTTACAGAGTTCTTCCCGCTCGATTGCGAGACTCAGTGCTTTCCGGACCCGCACGTCCTGAAGCGGCTCCACATCCAGATTCGGGTAAATGTACCGTGTTGCGATCTGATTTGTCACAACCAGATCTGCTTTTCCCTGATACAGTTCCATAACATAGGATGGGAGAGAAGTCGCCACATCCACTTCTCCCGCCTCATATGCATTCGCCATGGACTGCTGATCTGCAAAAAAGCGGTACGTGATTCTGTTCAATTGTATCTGATCTGCATTCCAGTACCGTTCGTTCTTTTCCAGCACAAAATACTGTTCCGGCACATATTCTTTCAGATAAAAAGGACCGTTTGAGACACTGGTCGATGGATCTTTATCCCAGCCGTTTCCGGTCTCAGTCGCATATTTCTGACAGGATGGCGTATAGACCGGAAGGCGCAGCAGATCCAGGAAATACACACAGGGACTTTCAAGATGAAAAATCAGTGTATACTCATCCGGAGTCTCCACCCCCAGTTCTTCTATCCCTTTTTCCCCATTATAGATTGCCTCTGCATTCCGGATCGGAAAGAGATAGACAGCATATCCGCTCTGGCTCACCGGATCCAGCGCACGCTGCATTGTATTTACAAAGTCAGAAGAAGTGACCGGACTTCCGTCCGACCACACCGCCTCTTCCCGCAGATGAAATGTCCAAATCGTTGAGTCTTCATTCACTTCATAAGATTTAGCTGCGCGGTACTCAATCCTTCCATCAGAGTCATATGTCAGAAGTTCATCCAGTGCAGTTACAGAATACGCGAGGTAGGTCAGCGCGATACTTCCGGCCGGATCCATTGATCCGGTATCTGCACTGATTGCCACTGTAAGCTCCTTCTCTTCATTTCTTATTTCATCTTTCTTTTGGCTACAGCTGCCGCAAATCAAACTGACAGCAAGAAGCACTGTCAATACTGCATATATTCTCTTCATCCTGTCTCTCCTCTTGTTTACCGTTCCGTATATAAAAAACATGCCACTCTTCGTCCATCGATTGAATACATCTTTGGACGTTTTCGATAACAATACGCTCTGACATCCGGACATTTTCCGGCATAAGGACAACCATGTGACTCTTCCTCTCTCATATTTGTATTCTCCAGATTCATATTTTCAGATTCTGAGTTCTGCCTTACACTTTCTGGTTCTGTTCTGTGTCCTGCATTCAGAAGTGCTCTGGTATAGGGATGAAGAGGCTTCCTATAAACCTCATCTGTGTAGCCCTCTTCAACCATCGTTCCCAGATACATCACACACGTTCTCTGGCATAAAAAGTGCACTGCATGTAAATCATGAGAAATAAATAAAATTGTCACTTTCTCTTTTTTCTGTATTTCCTTTAATAGCCTCAGTATCTGTTCCTGCACCGGAAAATCCAGTGCCGATACCGGCTCATCGCAGACCAGGAAGCTGGGATTTCTTAAGAGTGCACGGGCAAGAGCAAGTCTCTGTCTCTGTCCTCCCGAAAATTCATCCGGATATTTCGTCAATACCTCTTCTCCCATTCCAACTCTTTCCAATACTGTTACATAGTGCTCTCTCATTTCTATTTTGTCTGTTTTCCCACCGGCAAAAATCGTCTCCGTCAACATTTGTTCGATTGTTAATGCCGGATTCAAAGCTGTAAGAGGATTCTGGAAAATCATACGTATTCCTTCCTGATGCCGGTTCTTTTTCCATTTTCTTAAAGGCACAATAGGCTTTCCCATATACCGAATTTCTCCCGCATCCGGTCTCAACATTCCGGTTATCATCCGTGCAAGCGTCGTTTTACCACATCCGCTCTCCCCGATTATGCCATAGCATTCTCCTCGAAAAATCGTCAGACTCACATCCTTGACCGCTTCTGTCACTTTGTAAGATTTACTCACATGCTCAAGCTTCAGAATCTCTTCTGCATTTCTTTGGACCTCCCGAAGTTCCCTCTGACCCAGATTTTTCACACATCGCAGCAATTCTCTTGTATATTCGTGTCTGGGTGTTTGGAAAATCTCTTCCACAGAACCTTCTTCTATCAGACTTCCTTCCTTCATAACCAGAACTCTGTCGCAGATAGAAGCGACCGCACTCAGATCATGACTGATCAGCATGACTGCCATGTCATTTTCTTTTGCGATCCGCCGAAGAAGGATCAGAATATCTTCCTGGATGGCTTCATCTAACGCAGTCACCGGCTCATCCGCAATTAAAACAGACGGATGACAGGCAAGCGCAAGTGCGATTGAAACCCTTTGGCACATTCCTCCCGACAGTTCGAACGGATACTGCTTCATTACCTCTTTCTCCCGCGTGATCTCCACCATTTTGAGAAGCTTACCGGCTTCTTGTTCCGCATCTTTCCTTCCACATCGAGCATGCTCTCTTATCGTCTCTGTCAGCTGTTTTCCCACCGTCATTGCAGGATCCAGATACGCCGACGGTTCCTGGAACACCATAGAAATTACATGTCCTCTCAATTTCTTCATCTTTTCCGGACAATCCCCGCCCATTTCGTGGTATCCTCGCAGGATTTCTTCTCCTTCGGCTTCCATATACCCAAAAGAAACCTCTGTCTCTGAAGAAAGCAGTCCCAAGACCGCTCGCATTGCCGTGGTCTTTCCACAACCGGATTCCCCCACCAGTCCAGTGATTTCTCCCTCTCTCAGCTCAAATGAGAAATGGTTTACTACACCGTCTCCTTCCTGCCGTTTATGAAATTTTACACTTAAATCATCTATTTTAAGTAAACTCATAACCTAATTCTCCCTGACGATCAGATTCAGCGAAAAGATCAATAAGATCAGCACCAGTACCGGCCACATCATTTGTGTAGGATAAATCTGCATCTGGCTTCTTGCCTCCTGGATCAGAGTTCCAAGACTTGCAGCCGGTGCAGCAATTCCAACACCCAGAAAGCTCAAAAAAGCCTCTGTGAAAATAGCTTCCGGGACAAGCAGTACTGCGTTCAAAATCACTTTTTCCTTCAGATTCGGAAGCATCTGTTTGATCAGAATCCGCATTGCCCCGGATCCCTCGAGACGGGCCGCAAGAATGTAATCCATCTCTTTTAATCGCAGAATCTCGCCACGAACTACGCGCGCCATCCGTGTCCACCCGGAGATACAGATTCCCAAAATCACCGTTTTTACACTGGCTCCGAAAAGCAGCATGAACAGGATGACATACAAAAGCGATGGAATCGAATCCACAATATCTGCTGCCTGCATCATGATCATATCCGTTTTCTTTCCGGCATATCCGGCAATCCCGCCATACAGAAGTCCCACTATCGATGAGATCAGACTGGCAAGAATGCCCACCTTCATACTGATTCCGGCCCCATACCACACTCTGCTGAAAATATCACGGCCAAATTTATCGGTGCCAAACAAATGCATCAAAGAACTACCTGCATTTCTCAGATCTGCATTCTGCGTAACCGGATCATAAAACGGAAGAAACGGAACCAAAACCGTAAAAAAAGTCAATACCAGCAGTATACAGATTCCCAGACGGCTGTATTTACTTTTCCAGAAAGTCTTCATTTGCTCCTCCTTACCGACGGTTCCAGTATCATGCGCAGGATGTCCATTGCCAGATTAACGATAATAACGACCATTCCCATAAAGATTGTGAGTCCCATGATCATCGTATAATCTCTTCCGGATACCGCATTCACAAATTCTCTTCCAAGTCCCGGGATATTAAATACCGTTTCCGTCACAAAACTTCCGGTAATGAGATAAGCGGCCGCAGGGCCCAGATACCCCAGGATCGAAGTCCACGCATGCCTCAGAATATGACAATACAAAATTTTCTTCTGGCTGATTCCCCTCGCTTTTGCCATGACCACATATTCTTTTGCAGACTCCTCCCGTATGGACTGGTTCATCATTCTAGCCACAACCGTAGTCGGATATAAAGCAAGAGATAAGACCGGGAGCACATAATGCGCCCGGGATAAAAGACCGGAAACCGGAAACCACCCAAGCTTTACTCCAAATATCAGCAAAAGCAAGACTGCCGCCGCAAAATTCGGAATCGCACCTCCAAGTACAGTTCCGATAAAAATTCCTTCTCTTACCAGAGTCTTTCTACTGCACGCCTGACAGATTCCCAGCGCCGTTCCCAGAACAAGCGCCGTCAGGATTGCCAGTCCTCCGACTTTCACCGTATACGGCCAGGCCCTTGCGATTACATCAGAAACCCGTACACCCTGCTTTTTATAAGAAATCCCCATATCTCCCCTTAACAAGCCTGTCAGGTAATTCTTATACTGAACTGCTGCCGGTTCATCCAGTCCATATTCTTTTTCCATCGTTTCTACCATATTGGGTGAAATGTTGCTGCTCTGAAATGGGCTTCCGGGCATACTTCTCGTCAGGAAAAATGTAACCGTGATCAGAACAAACAAAGAAAAAATGCCTGTTAAAATTCTTTTTATAATATAGTTCCCCATATTCATTCTCTTTTCGTATTCTGCAGGAAATGATCACAAATTGTCTGAAGGATTCCTTCTTCTGAGGCTTCTTCTGCCGTCAGAATCTGTAGTGCATTTCTCTCGTCCGATGTCTTCATGCAACGCTCGGCTTCTCTTTTTGTCTGCTCCCCGATACAAACTGCACACATGTTTTCAAATCCACTCTTCTCGAAAGAAGCCACGAACCCTCTTACCGTAGAAGCGCTGGTAAATGTTACGATATCAATTTCTCCATTTTCAAGCAGATGCTTCACTCTTCCGGTCACAGCATCATTTTCTGTATACACCGTAGTATAGAGCGGAATATCTTCAACAGCAAGTCTCTTTCTCGCAAGTGGAGGCAACAATTCGGGAGATCCCTGCTCCGCCCGCACAATGACGATATGACTTCCCGGAGCTGCCTTTTCTGCAATACAAGTTCCCAGACTCTCCGCGTTAAAAATCTCCGGAACCACATCCGCAAAAATGCCTGTTCCTGCAAGCTCCCTTTCTGTTGCAGCACCGATTGCGGCAATTTTTATATCCGCCGGTCCCCCAAGCAGCTGCCGCAGATCGATTTTAAGATGTTTCAGTTCCTGAAAGAATACCCGCACACCGATCACACTGGTAAATACCAGCCATTCCTGATCGGCACATGTTCCGAATTTTTTCATCACTTCACATAGTCTCTCATTCGGCGAGATCACCTTGGTACGTATAGTAGGCATTTCAATGACCTGTGCTCCTAATGTTCTCAGCCACCCAGCCAGATGTCCCGGATTTTCCCTGGGTCTGGTCACTACAATCTGTTTCCCGTTAAGAGGCAGAGCTGCCCTCCAAGCAAACCGTCCTGCCAGTGAACAGACCGACCCGACTACGACCAATGCAGGTGTCCCGATTCCGGAAAGCAGGACTTCGTCTTCCAAATGTTCCAACGTGGAAACCACATTTTTTTGTCCAGCCGTTGTTCCTTTCGCTATGACAGCTGCCATGGTATCTGGATCCATACCTGCATCCATAAGTCCACGACAGATCTTTCCAAGCGAAGTGATCCCCATGAGGAAAACCAATGTCCCCTTTAATGAAACCAACGCCGGATAATCGATCCGGCTGCTTCCGTCTTTTCTCGGATGTCCTGTAATTACATGAAAAGAAGACGTGTAATCGCGATGTGTCACCGGAATTCCTGCATAGGCCGGAACAGCTGCTGCAGATGTAACTCCCGGAACCACTTCAAATAGTATTCCGTGTTCCGCAAGCACTTCTGCCTCCTCTCCTCCTCTTCCAAACACAAATGGATCCCCGCCTTTAAGACGGAGTACCTTTTTTCCTTCCATTGCCTTTTCCAGCAAAATCTGATTGATCTCTTTTTGCGGGACAGGATGATTTCCCTGGCGTTTTCCTACATCAATCATTTCTTTTTCATCCGGAATCAAGCTGAGGATTTCTGTACTGACCAGTGCATCATATACGATTGTATCTGCCTCCTCCATGATTTTTCTTGTTTTTATTGTTAATAGGCCGACATCGCCGGGTCCTGCTCCCGCAAGCCATACCTTTCCTTGCTGCTCCATGTCCGTCTCCCTGATTTTTTTATCAATCACCATATTTCCGTCTCATCTCTTTTGCAAGCAGGGCGCCTGCTTCCTGCGCTTTTTGACAAGTCCCCGCGATCTTTTCCTTAAAAAACCGACCATCCGACTCACGATAATAAAGTCCCGACAGACAGAGTTCTTCCCCTTTCGTCCTCGCGTGTGCCGCAACCGGTGATGTACACCCTCCTCCCAGTTCCGCAATAAACTGCCGTTCAGCAAGCGCTGCTGCTCGCGTCTCTCTGTGATCCAGAATCTCTTCCCAGATCCAGTTTTCTCCTTTTCTTCCCTGCACTGCCAAAATCCCCTGACCCGCTGCCGGGATCATTTCCTCCACATCGAAATATCTTCCGATCCGCGACTCCATCCCCAGCCGTTGAAGTCCTGCTGCCGCCAGTACAAGAGCATCGTATGACTCCGTCTCCAGCTTCTCCAGGCGGGTCCGGATGTTTCCCCGTATTCCTTCAAATCTGCAGTCCCCAAACCGTTCTGCCATCTGGATCTGCCTTCTCCTGCTGCCGGTCCCAATGATCTGTAGCCTTCCCGTTTGCACGGCCTGCTCTGAATAGACCAGCACATCCCGCGGATCTCCTCTTTTCGGAAATGCAAAGACCGGTAACTCCTTCGATATTTCCGAAGGCATATCTTTCAGACTGTGCACTGCCAGATCGATCCTGCCCTCCATGAGTGCATGATCCAGTTCTTTCACAAACAGCCCCTTTCCCCCGATCTTCTCAAGGCTCTGATGCAGGATCTTATCTCCGGTTGTTTTCATCGTTACAATTTCAATTTCCAGTTCCGGATGAAACTGCAAAATCCGTTTTTTTACAATTTCGGCCTGTATCACCGCAAGCTTACTTTTTCTGCTTCCGATTCGAATCACAGACTGCATGGCATCTTCATCCCTTTCTCAATTACTTCATAAATATAATTCATATCCAGATTCTCCCGCAGGGCATCTGCGAGAAGGTCATATTGATTTTCCTTATATCGGTTGTAATCCATCGTCATGACTTGATCCGTATCCACTCCCTTTGCTTTTAAGACAGCCCTTACCAATCCGTCCGACACTTCAGCCGAATCAAAGATTCCATGGATATAACAACCATACACATTTCCCTGCCAGGTGCCATCCACTTTTCCCGTCTCTTCATGCAGTTCTTCCTGAATCTTAAGGAGCGGGTTTCCTTTTCTCAGAGTTGTCCTGCCCATATGGATCTCATATCCTTCCAGATGTGATCCGGAAAGTCCGCTTAGGATTCCTTGTGTATCACCGAAACATCCATGAATTCTGCTCCTTGTCTTTTCCCCCTGAAAAACAGTGCAAACCGGAAGCAGTCCCATTCCCTGAATGCTGCCGCCTTTTTCCACCTGTTCAGGATCAAGAATCTCCTCTCCCAGCATCTGATATCCGCCACAGATCCCGAAAACTAATTTTCCGGAAGACGCATGCCGGAGTATTTTCCCTTCCAGACCATTCTGGCGCATCCACAACAGATCTTCCATCGTATTCTTGCTCCCCGGGATCAGAACCGCATCCGGATTACCAAAATCCCTTGCAGATGAGACATATCGGACAGAAAGTTCTTTCCTGTGTTCCAGCGGTGCAAAATCTGTAAAATTCGAGATTCTCGGAAGCCGTATGACAACAATGTCTGCCAGGCCGGAACCACCTTTTCTTTCAAACCGCTCCGTCAGACTGTCCTCTTCATCAATGTCAAGGTGCAGATACGGTACCACCCCACAGACCGGTATCCCGGTTCTTTCCTCCAACATCGTAAGTCCCGGTTTCAGAATTCCTTTGTCCCCCCGGAATTTGTTGATGATCGTTCCTTTGACCCGCATCCTCTCATGTTCTTCCAGAAGTTCAATCGTCCCCACGATCTGTGCAAACACTCCGCCACGATCTATATCGCCCGCCAGAAGGACCGGCGCATCCACCATATCCGCCAGTCCCATATTGACAATATCATTTTGTTTCAGATTGATCTCGGCCGGACTCCCGGCACCTTCGATCACAATAACATCATACTGTTCTTCCAACCGATGATACGCTTCCAGAATCATCGGTATATATTCTTTCTTTTTTCGAAAATATTCCGATGCAGACATCGTTCGCGTCACTTCACCCCGCACGATTACCTGCGATCCCGTATCCGTGGTCGGTTTCAGCAGGATTGGATTCATATCAACAGACGGCTGAATACCTGCCGCCTCAGCCTGCATCACCTGAGCGCGCCCCATCTCCAGACCTTCCGTGGTGATAAAGGAATTGAGTGCCATATTCTGGGATTTAAACGGTGCTACGCGAAGGCCGTCCTGCTTCAGAATGCGGCATAGCCCTCCGACAAGAATACTCTTGCCCACATTAGACATCGTTCCCTGGATCATGATCGATTTCGCCATCTGTCTCCTCCGTTTCTTCTACCTTCACACTCTTCGAATATATATCATACAATGCTTCCAGCAATCTGTGATTATCCCCGCGCTGCCGGATCGCAATCCTGTAAAATCCTTTCTCGAGTCCCCGGTAATTGCTGCAGTCCCGGATCAGGATCCGATATTCCTTCATCTTCTCAAACAGATCCAGATCACTTTTCAGCAAAATGTAGTTTACTTCCGATGGGAAGAAGGTAACTCCAATCTCCGCCAGCCCTTCTTCCATCCATTTTCTTTCCCTGGTAATAAATTCCCTGGTCGTCTGCACTCTTTTCTTTTCCTTAAGTGCCGCAAGTGATGCCGCCTGAGCAGGGATTGATACATTCCAGGGCTGCCGACATCGTTCCATTTTCTCCAGAATGCTTTCATTTCTACTCACTGCATACCCCGAGCGGAGTCCGGGCATGGCATGCATTTTGGTAAATGCCCGGATCACCATGAGATAACTGCTCTTTGCCGCTTCTTTTATCATTGTCATTTCGGATGCATTCTCCATAAAATCCAGAAAACATTCATCCAACACCATAAAGATCTGTTTTTCTTCACATATTCTCAGTATTTTTCGAAGCAGTCCTTTCGGCACGCTTCTTCCGGACGGATTATCCGGTGAACAAAGGAACACTATATCCACATCATCCCGCAAAAACTCCAGGAAATCCTCACCCAGCGCAAATCCTTCCTCCTCTTTCTTTTCATGATACAGAATTTCACATTCCTCTGTCTGAAGGGCCTGCTCATACTCTGCAAACGTCGGAACACTGATGACTGCCTTCTTCGGACGCACCGCACGAACCACATCGTAAATCAACTCTGCAGCGCCGTTTCCAAAGACGAACTGTTTTCCCGGTATTCCGGTGTCTTTTTCCAACGCCTCTCTCAGCTTCCCGCACCGGCTGTCCGGATAATTACCAATCTCAGCGACTGCCTTTCTCGCCGCTTCCATCACTGCCATACTTGGTCCAAACGGTCCTACATTAACGGAAAAGTCTGTCATTCCCGTGTATGTGTAAATATCTCCGCCATGTATATATTCCAATGTTCTTCCCCTTTCTGTTGATTTGTACACTTCTTCTGTTATTTCTAAAGAACCACAATCCGGAGAAGGCCCAGTACGATCAGCGTTGACACCGCTGTTCCGTCCATCAGACGGCCCGCCCGGACAATATCCTCCGCCTCTATTTCTCTGACCGGATCACCGATCGTTTCCTTATGATATAATTTTCCAAAATAATATGCATCTCCCGCCAGCTGTACTCCCAGCGCCCCTGCGCAGACTGCTTCTGTCTGTGCCGAATTGGGACTGGCATGTTTTCTCCGGTCACGCAAATAGATCCGAAGGGCTCCTTTGCCATCCATTCCAAGGCAAAACGCACTCAGTATCATAAAAAATGCGGAAAGCCTTGCCGGAATATAATTGAACAGATCATCCATTTTCGCAGCAAACCTTCCGAAATACAGATACTTGTCATTCTTATATCCTACCATGGAATCCATCGTATTCACAGCTTTATAGAAAAATCCGAGGGGCGCCCCGCCTATCATCAGGTAAAATAGTGGCGCGATCACCCCGTCAGATGTATTTTCAGCCACCGTTTCTACAGCTGCCTTTGTCACACCCTGCTCACTCAGATTTTTCGTGTCCCTTCCGACGATCATGGAGACCGCATATCTCGCTCCAGGAAGATCATGTTCCTTCAAACGATCATACACCTTCCGACTTTCCGTTTTCAGTGATTTCCCCGCAAGAATCTGATAGCACCAGAACATTTCCACGACAAATGCCAGCCACGGATTTACAGAATTTATAAAGTATAAAAGAATTACAGGAATCCCTGTCGAAGCGATAACGACTGCAAACCAGAGAACGATCCCCGCCACGTGCAGCGCCCGGTCTGTTTCTCCGCATATCGCCCGAAGCACCTTTTCCATGATTTCAATCCATTTCCCAATCAGCCGCACCGGATGATACAGCCACACCGGATCCCCCAAAATGGCATCCAGCACAAAACCTGCCACACAGACACAAAGTATTCTCATAGTTTCTCAATCTCCGCAAAATATTTTCTGCCGGACTTCCATGCTTCGTCCGGAATCTTAATTCGAAATCCTTCTCCGTTTGCCGCCTGCCAGTGATAAAATTCTCTGTGTTCCGGATCAAACGTTTCCAGAATTGACATGATTGTTCCTCCGTGAACAACAAAAGCGGCATTTTTACAGGCATCCTTCTCAAGCTGATCCATCATATGCTCAAATCCCTGCACACACCGTTTCCGGAATTCATCATGACTTTCCCCTCCCGGAAATGGCATCGTACCGCCGGAATCAATCCATCCCTGATAAAGCGGATTCGCTGACAATTCTAAATAATTCTTACCTTCAAACTCTCCAAAATCACATTCCCTAAGGCTATCACAGACAGTCTGTGTCTGCCCGGGGAAGAGGATCTCCGCGGTCTGCCTGCAACGTTTCATCGGGCTTACAATTACCCGCTCGGTCTTCAGCTCCTGCATACGCTGTGGTATCGCCATCTGGTCAAGCGGCTCATCCGTTCTTCCGATATATCTTTTTTCCAGATTCCCTTTTGTCTTAAAATGACGGATCAATATCACTTCCATGCCTGCATCACCACCATTCCTGTCAGCATGGCAAGTTCACTGACCTGAAGGAAAAATCCTGCCAGATCCCCTGTCACTCCTCCAAATTGTTTTCTGCAGATCCTGCGATAATAGACCCAGGAACAGAAAACGCCGATGGCCGCTCCTATCGAAGCACGTGCATCCGTCCACAACATCAGCGCAGCTCCCGCAAGCAGCCACAGGACAGACGTAATCTGCACCGTTCTTTTCTGTGCGCGATCCTTAAAGGTCCGCGCAAGCCCGCTGTCTTTCGCCGCAGGAAAAGTGACCACCGAATATCCGCTGAGGGCTCTGGAAATGACATAGATACACGCAGCCGGTGCCAGCATTTCTTCCGTAAGTTCCGACCAGATTCCCAGACTCCACACCAGATAACATCCCATTCCCATGACAGCGAATGCTCCGCTGTGAGAATCCTTCAGAATTTCCAGCTTCTTTTGCCGGTCCCCGCAGGAACCAAGCGCGTCCATCGTATCCATAAATCCATCCAGATGAATTCCGCCGCTTACCACGACAGGGAGTAACGTCATCACCGCCGCGAGCAAAATTCTCCCTACAGAAAGATGGTACATCACGCTTCCGGCAAGATACTGTATACCCCCTGTTACCACGCCTATCAGCGGGAAAAAACACATCGCATACTTCATATTTTTTTCATTCCATTCGATCACCGGCATCGGGATCCTGGAATACATGGAACATGCAATGATCAAAGATTGTATCCAATTCATCGTACTCACTCCACACTGTTATGATAATACCTGATACTGCTCAATATCCATTTCCGAAAATGTTCCCATTTTCCGATACACCTGAAGGCCCATTTCAAGGAGCGGCATCACCGCTACCGCTCCACTTCCTTCACCGAGACACATGTCACAGATCAAAAGTGGAGACATGCCGAGCGCATCCAGTACAAGCTGCCCGGCAGGTTCCTTTGACACATGAGAAGGCAGAATATATCCGGCCGCCTCCGGCACAAGACGTACCGCGCAAAGTGCCGCCACAGCAGAGATAAACCCGTCGATCACGACTGGAATCCGATACATGGCTCCTCCCAGGAATACCCCCATAAGGCCCGCTATATCCAGGCCGCCCACTTTAGAAAGGGCATCGATCACATCCTGTTGTTCCGGTTTCTGTTTTTCAATTGCTTCCCGGATGACCCGGATCTTCCTCTTCAGTCCATCACTACTAAGTCCGGCTCCTTTTCCTGTTACAGTCTCTGCTTCTTCATTCAAAAGCACCGCTGCCACCGCACTGCTGGTAGTCGTATTTCCGATTCCCATTTCTCCGGTCGCCAGGATGGCATAACCGGCCTCTTTCTTTTCTTTCACCTGACGGATGCCGACCATAGTTGCCTGCAGCACCTGTTCCCGGGTCATTGCCGGTCCTTTGGCCAGATTGGCTGTGCCGTACGCCACCTTATCAGCCGGTTTTGTGACAGAAGCAACATCACATACCATTCCGATATCAACCGGGAAGACATCAACATTTGCTACCTGAGCCATAATACAGGTACTCGCCTGCCCTTTGGTGAAATTATCCGCCACAGCCGCCGTCACATCCTGCCCGGTCTGTGTGACTCCCTCTTCTACCACTCCATTATCGGCACACATGATAATAAGGCCCTTCTTTTTCAATTCATAGTAATCTGTTCCCAGGATCCCCGCAATCTGAATCACTGCTTTCTCCAGCTTCCCCAGACTGAACAGTGGCTTTGCAACGCTCATCCACCTCTTCTTTGCAAGATCCATGCTCTTTTCATCCAGAGGCCGAATCTGCATTTTTATCTCTTCCAGCTGTTCCTGTTCTGTTTTTATTTTCTCCTGCATTCTTTTCGTCTCCTTTGGCATTCTTTCACAAATCTTACGGCAAATTCCGGGTTTGAGCCCCAGTAAAGATGCGGAAATCCCGCAAAAATCCTGTTCTTCATATGGATTTCTCTCCAGCTCCGTCTTCCGTCCGGCTTCTCAGCCAGACAGTCTTCTCCTATTTTTTGGGCTTCCCAATAATGGAATTCATGTCCCCGGATACACTCTCCCTTCCGCAGATAACATCCGTCTGCTTCTGCTCTTACATTCATGTACCCGAAACGGATCAGCCGCTCTTTCTTTTCTGCACTTCCTTCGAGCAATCCTACCATCGGATAAAAGCTTTTGTCCGTTCCCTGAAGCTGTTCCAGAAGATACAGAAACCCTCCGCATTCTGCGATACACGGCATTCCCTGATTCAGCTTTTCTTTCAGATCCTGTCTCATGGATGCATTGGCAGAAAGCTGTCTGGCATAGATTTCCGGATATCCCCCGCCAAGCAGTATCCCATCTGCCTCTTCAGGCATCTTGCTATCCTCCAGAGGACTGAACCAGACCAGCCTACATCCAAGCGTTTTCAGAATTTCCAGATTTTCTTTATAATAAAAGCAAAACGCAGCATCCCGCGCAACAGCAATTGTAACAGGCTCCTTTGCATCCCGGTTTCCCGGTACCACTTCGCTTTCTGCTGAATTCTTTCTTTCTACATCCGAATCCATCAGTGCGAGCACCGCATCCAGATCCACACTTTTCTCAAGGATCTCTGCCGCCTCTTCAATCTGTTTCTTAAGATCAGCAATTTCCTCCGGAAGGATGAGTCCCAGATGACGGCTCTCCAGCTGAAACGCAGGATGTTCCGGCACATATCCCAGCACTTTCACATCATGCCCCATCTCCCGCAGCCCGTGCACGATCATCTCTTTCATTTTCGGATACAGTGACGGTGAAATACGGTTTAGAATGATTCCGCTGATATGGCTGTCGTTCCGGAATTCCAGCATTCCCTTTAGCACAGCCAGAATCGACAGAGCCATTCCGCGGCACGGAAGCACCAGGATCACCGGAACGCCAAGCGTTCGTGCCACATCATAGGAGCTCGCCTCCTCTGTGCCAAGGCCCATCCCGTCATAATATCCCATAACGCCTTCAATGACGGCTGCATCGGCATTTGACGCATGTCGTGTAAAACAAGAGCGCAGCTGCTCTTTTTCGCAGAAAAACAGATCCAGATTTTCCGAATCGATTCCCAGCACGTTCCGGTGAAACATGGGATCAATATAATCCGGACCACATTTGCATGCTGCCACACCTATTCCTTTTTTCACAAGAGCTTCCATCAGAGCACAGGTGACTGCCGTCTTCCCGCTTCCGCTCGCCGTAGCCGCAATCATAATTCCAGGTATTTTCATTTATCCATCTATTCTCCCATCTGATACAATATAAACAGGATTCATTCCCATCATCATGTGATAATCTCCAAGCTTATGCGCTCTTGATGCCGTGATCTGACGGATCTCAGGTTCCTGAAGAAGTCCTTCTTCTGCAGCTTCCATCACTTCTTTCAGTGTTTCCAACGAGATTGCATTGATCACGATCCTTGCGTCCGGATTCTTCCTGCGGACGCATCGCAGGATTTCTTTCAGATTTCCGGAACTTCCTCCGATAAATACATGGGTGGGTATTTCCAGGCCTTCCAGCACCTGCGGTGCCACACCATGAATAACCTCCAGATTGTCCGTCATAAACTTTTTCTTATTTGCCAGAATCAGTTCAATGCCCTCCGCCTTTTTTTCCACAGCATAAACGCGGATCCCCGGCGCCTGAAGTGCCGCTTCGACCGATACAGATCCGGTTCCGGCGCCGACATCATAGAGGACCGCATCCCGGGTGAGCATAAGACTGGCAAGACTTAACGTTCGGATTTCCTCCTTCGTCATCGGCACTTTTCCACGGATAAATGCTTCATCCGGCAAATGCACACAGACTCTCCGTGATGGCTCCGGGTTTTCGATCATCACAACAGAAAGCTCCGCGAAATTCTCCGGTTTCGCGTCCGATGCCTGAACGGTAAGAATCTCTTCCTCCGCATAAGAAAGGCGATTTCCAATATAGAGCTTCAAATTCTGCAGTCCGTAGTATTCCAGTTTTTCACAGATCATCGCGCCGGAATCTTTACCAAGAATCAGAAACGTCTTTCGGTTCTCTCTGACTGCCTGGATAAAATTCTGCTTTCTTCCGTGAATGCTGCAGATCGCAGCATCTTCCCAGCTTGTGTGAAGGCGTGCCGCCAAATACACGATTGAAGAAATCCCCGGCAGAATCTGCACCGCAATCCCACTTTCCTCCAAGACCTTTACCAGTGCTTTTGCCCCGCTGTAAAATCCGGTGTCCCCGGAAAAAAGGACCGCACATTTTTCATATTCTATATGTTCCACCAGATAATCTCGGATCCTCTCCGGCCGGTATTCTATAAACTGCGGCCGTTTCCCATCCGCAAATAATTCCACCATCCTGGCTGCTCCGATGATCAGATCACTTTCTTCAATACATTCCTCTGCTTCCAGCGTCAGAAGCTTTTGATCTCCCACTCCGACTCCGACACAGAAAACCCTGCAATTTCTACACATTCTTGTATCCCCTTGGCGTCACCATTTTATCTCCGATTATTCTGGTCTCTTCATTTCCTACAAATACAGTCGTAAACATATCCACATCCGTCTCAGATAGTTCCTTAAGACTCAGTATCTTCATACATTCGCCTTCCCGACCGATATTTTTTACAATGCCGCACACCGTATCTTCCTTTTTATATTCCATCATACAGAGGCAGGCTTTCTTCAGATAATCCGCTCTTTTCCTGCTGGAAGGATTGTAAATGCAGATTACGAAATCTGCCATTGCAGCCATCCGGAGACGCTTTTCTATTTTTTCCCAGGGCGTCATCAGATCACTGAGACTGATGACTGCAAAATCATGCATCAGCGGCGCTCCAAGTATTGCGGCTCCTCCGGAAGCGGCTGTGATACCTGGAACTACTTCAATCTCCACACCCGAATAATCCGCTGCAAGCTCATACACCAGCCCTGCCATTCCATATATCCCTGCATCTCCACTGCAGACCACTGCTACATTCTGTTCTTTCCCGGCCTCCTCAAGCGCCATCCGGCAACGCTGCACCTCCTGCCTCATCGGAGTAGACAAACAGATCTTGTCCGGATATTCTTCCTTGATCAGATCAATATACACCGTATAACCCACGATTACCTGACATTCGCTTAAAACCTTTGCCGCTCGTACCGTCATCTGGTCCTTCGCACCCGGGCCGATTCCCACTACATATACTTTTCCCATACCTGCTCCTTATTCTGCCTTTCCTTGTCTGAATTCAGTCGTAAACGCCGGATTATAGAGCTCCGAACGCCTGTAATCTCCATTTAAGATGGCTCCCACAACGATCAGCGCCGTTTTACGAATCCCATATTTTTCTGCGGTTTCTTTCAAAGTCCTCACCTCGCAATGATGTACCTCTTCCTCCGGCCAGGTTGCCTTGTACACGATAGCCGCCGGTGTATCTTCCGGATATCCTCCTGCAATCAGCTCTTTTGAAAGTTCACCCAGCATACCGGTACTTAAGAAGATCACCATCGTCGCCTGATGCACTGCAAAACTGCGGATGGATTCGCTGTCCGGCACCGGCGTACGTCCCGCCATTCTGGTAATCACCACCGACTGGGAAATTCCGGGAAGTGTATATTCCGCTTTTAGTGCCGATGCTGCCCCGCAAAAGGAACTGACCCCCGGGCAGACTTCGTAGGAAATCCCTTCGGCATCAAGCGCATCCATCTGCTCCTTGATTGCCCCATACAGACAAGGATCCCCCGTGTGCAGTCTCACCACATGCTTTCCTTCCTTCTCCCCGCGAATCAACACTTCCAGTACTTCCTCCAGTGTCATATATGCGCTGTTGAATATTTCACATGTTTCCTTACACATATCCAGCAGTTTCGGATTCACAAGAGATCCTGCGTAAACCACAATGTCCGCCTCCATGAGCAGCTTCTGCCCCCGAACCGTGATCAGATCTTCTGCCCCCGGTCCTGCTCCTACAAACTGAATCATCATTCTTCCTCCTTCACGATCAACAGGGAATAATAACTTGCCTCATCCGGGATCTCCTCCGCTGATCTGTAGATTCTCTCCTGCTCCATTCCACAATGCTCCACCATACAGATTTCCATACCCCGGGATCTAACTTCTTCTTTGACATCCGGGAGCTTCTTACCCGCTTTCATGAGAATCTTTGTCCCGGGAAGCGACAAGCTCTCCTTCAATCCGTAAGATGCCGGAATGATATGGATTTCCTCCCGGTTTTTCGCGATTTCCATATCAAGCCGGGCAGCAGCAGCACAGAAAGACGGCACTCCCGGAACCATAACGGTATCAAATCCCCATTCTTTGATCCTGTGATGAAGATACATCCCCGTCGAGTACACAGATGGATCCCCGAGTGTAATAAATGCAATCGTTTTTCCTTTCTCCAGCCACCCTGCCGCTGCTTTTGCATCCTCATCATGAATGTTCCGAAGAATATCCTTCTGCTTCATCATCGGCATGGACAAATACAGCTTTGCTTTCTTTTCCAGTTCCGGTACCGCCTGCCGCACGATTTTCCATGCCGCGCAGCGTTCCAGCAGTTCTTCCCTCACAGCTGTTTCCTTCTCTTCTTCATAATAGGTCCCCGAAAAGTCCGCACCCGAAACAGGAATCGCAATGATGTCACTCTCCCTCAGAATCCTGACTGCCTTTATCGTCAGAAGTTCCGGATCCCCCGGTCCCGTTCCTATCACATAAAATTTACCTTTCATGACTTTTTTCTCCCTGCTCTATAACCTTTTTTGTATACTAGCCGCTATCTCATCGACAAGGGGCGTCTTCCCGAGAATCCCGTAAGATGTCTCAAACATGACCGCTGCTGTTTCCACACGATCCCCCACTCTGTGCCTCATATGTTCCTCGATCTTCTCCATGATGCCACGCATCGTCGTTTCCAGAATCCCGGCACTTTTCAGAATATCCAGTGCCTCCGTTGTCGTAATGCACTCCATGATGCTGGCCACATCCTCCCTTTTGGCCCCTGCAACTGCCGCATGAGCCGCCAGCACTTCCATCCGGCAGTCCGCCTGTCTGGAATGTGTGTTCATGACACCGGCGGCCAGTTTCACCAGCTTGCCGACATGCCCAACCAGAAGAATACCCTTCATTTCCAGACAAACCGCATCATCCAGTGCTTCTCCTATATAGTTGCTGCATTTCACAGCCAGATTCCCGTCATAACCAAGACTTTCTCTCAAAAAATCCGTTCCA
The DNA here is from genome assembly GCF_052065395.1 of Bariatricus sp. HCP28S3_F11. Taxonomy (NCBI): domain Bacteria; kingdom Bacillati; phylum Bacillota; class Clostridia; order Lachnospirales; family Lachnospiraceae; genus Bariatricus; species Bariatricus sp. HCP28S3_F11. The sequence continues at coordinate 55,225 of NZ_JBQHUC010000002.1, forward strand.
TAATTTCCCGGAACCAGATAACAGTAAGATGCCCCGTTTTCTTTCAGCATCTTCATTTCCATGAAAATGGTATCGGTCAGTGCCCGTTCACTCATAGGCTCCACGATTCCGGTTGTTCCAAGTACAGAAATCCCACCTTCAATGCCAAGTCGGGGATTAAACGTCTGCGCAGCAAGCCTCTTTCCCTCCGGAATGGAAATAACCACTTCCAGGCCTCCGTCATATCCGGCCAGTTTCATCTGCTCTTCAACGGCATTTAATATCATCTGTCTGGGGATCTTATTGATTGCCGCCTCTCCGACCGCCTGCTCCAGACCTTTGCGCGTCACGCGGCCCACACCTTCCCCTCCGTCAAGCGTGATCCGGCCGGACTCATTCTTTGCAACTTTAGCAAATACATAGACTCCGTTCGTCACATCCGGATCATCCCCGCTGTCCTTTTTCACCGCACAGCTGACGAAATCATTCTGTCTCTCAATGTGCTCAATTTCCAGATAGAGCAAAATGCCGGCCGGTGTCATAAGCCTGACATTCTGTATTTCCTCACCGGTTAACAGCATGACAGCAGCGGCCTTCGCAGCAGCGGCGGCACAGCTTCCGGTGGTGTATCCTGTTCTCATCTTCTTCTGATTCTTCCAGACTATTCTGCTGTTTTCCATGATATATGAGTCCTTCTCCAATCCATTTTCCAAAATCACTTCTACTATTATAAGGAATTTTCCCGTTTCCTGCAACCATGCCATTATTCTACACCAGACATTTTTGAGAATCCACTGTATTTTTATGGATAAATGCGATACAATATTTCCAGTACACCAGTTAAAAATAGTTAGGAGTGTGAATTTATGAACCCGACCGTAAGTATTATTGTACCGGTTTATAACGCCGAGGCAACGATTTCCCGGTGTATTGAAAGCATTATCAATCAGGAATACCGGGATTTTGAGCTTTTGCTCATCGATGACGGCAGCACCGATTCTTCCGGAACGATCTGTGACCGCTATGCAGCGGAAGATTCCAGAATCCGTTTGATACATAAGGAAAATACCGGAGTTTCCGAGACCCGGAATATGGCGCTGGATCTTGCATGCGGCACTTACCTGCAGTTTCTCGACAGCGATGACTGGATCACTCCGAACGCTACCAGGCTGTTTGTCGAAGAAGCGGAACGCTATCATTGTGATATGGTCATCTCCGATTTCTACCGTGTTGTAGGAAAACGAGTCGCCCACAAAGGCGATATCGATGATGACTGCGTACTGACTCAGGAAGAATTCTCCGCACATATGCTCCAGAATCCTGCGGATTTCTATTACGGTGTTCTCTGGAACAAGCTCTATCGGCATGACATTGTAGAGAAATACCATCTTCGAATGAACCCTGAGATCAGCTGGTGTGAAGATTTTATGTTTAACCTGGAGTATATCAGACATGCCGAAGTATTCTATGCACTGCAGGTTCCGGTTTATTACTATGTGAAGACAAAAGGATCCCTCGCAAGCCAGGGAATGAGTATCAGCAAAACCATTAAAATGAAACTGATGGTCTTTGAATACTATAATAATTTTTACAAACATGTCCTCGATGAGGAAGATTATGAGAAGAACCGTCTGCAGGTTTATCGCTTTCTGGTGGACGCGGCAGGCGACGGAGCTGTACCACCTTCTTTCTTCTCCGGCTCCAAAAAGCTTGGGGAAGAACGCAACAGCGTCAGTCAGGAAGTTGTTGCAGGAGAAGGCATTCTTATGGATGACTATCGTGACCGTAAGCTTCTGGATTACTATCTGGAACCGATTGCCCAGAAGAACAATCTCACTTTGGGCGAAGTGCGTCTGCTTTTATGTCTCAGCCAGCTCAGGCATATCGGAACCAGAAAGGAAATTGCAGACTTTGCCGGAATCACCGTGCGCAGTCTCTCACTTTTACTTCAACGGCTTTCCTTAAAAAACATGCTGAAATATGAAGAAAATCGCACCACAAAAGAGCTGAAGATCACATTCCTTCCGCTTGCATCTCCAATTCAAAATGAGATCGCCGCTGCCCAGAGTAATTTCGAGCAGGCTAAATATGCAGGTTTTACAGAAGATGAACTGATCCAGTATGCCGCACTCACAGAAAAGATCAAAAACAACATACAGAAAATACTATAAGAAAATGCTATATAAAAGGATTGCGATGCCACCCGTACACCGCAATCCTTTTTCTCTTTCACATTTTTACAGAGGACAACGCAATAATCATCACCGTCGTTTGCACACGGCTTAAGTACTACGAATGGATTGCATTACAGCTGATGCGCTCTTCTTCAGACCACGCACTGTAAGTCTCATTCTCACCATACGCGCGCACTCTGACCGTCGCACACTCAACACCGTTTTCCGTCTTTTGTTTCGGACATTCTGTGATAAAGTCATCACTTCCTTCTTTCACACTGAGATAAGCATTTGTTGTCTCATAAGTCTTTTTGGTTCCATCCGGTTTGGTAATCTCCACTTTGTAAGAAGTCGCACCTTCTACTTCTCCCCATTCAATCTTGAGGAATGAATATGTGCCATATATTTTCCCTTTATGGCGATACGTAGTTGAAGTCAACTCCGGTTTGTCCAGAATCATCTTTTCAATCTGCTTCTTTGCAGCCTGATTGACAGCTTCCTTCACACTGTCGGATAACTCAACATGGATCTGCGGAATCTTTGGCATACTGATAGAATATTTGGGTGTCGCGGCAAATACCGGCAATGAAGAGCTTGCACATAAAACGAGTGCAGTTACAAATGATACCATTTTTTTCATAATTTTTTACCTTCCTTTTCTTTAGATGTGAGGAATGAGCCTGCCATACCGGCAATCAATATGGTAATGATGTGATTATTTGTGTAATTATCGAACAATTACGACTGATTATTTTTTCAAAACTGGTAAATTTTGAAGCTCTTAAAAAAGAGCCAGAACGCTTTTGAAAACAAAATACATGATAAGCACATGTATCCATGATAATAAATTGATAGTAATAATAGATTTTTGTCCTTGAAAGATATAACAACTGTCTGATTAGGTCAATTCCTTAAATATCCATGACGATCACCCTCCTTCGTATAAATCTGACGTTCCGTGAGCATATCACATTTCCATAAATCATATTCATGCTCCAATCCTCTTGTCATGCAGAAGTGTCGGTTTCAGATAATAACTCCTCGTCTTCCGCCACCTCTTTCGGACAAGTATTATTATAACAGATGTTTCGTTCCCTGTCATTGAAGTTGTAGTTTAATTTTACATGTTCATTTTACATGTTCATTTTTCCACCGCATTATTTCAGTTCCATCCAGATCTTTCCAAACAAATTCATCCTGCTCCAGAATCATATATCCATGATGGCTTTCCTCTTTCGGAATGGAAACGGAACCCGGATTCATATAAACATACTCCTCATGCTGCGTGCATTTCGGCACATGAGTGTGTCCGTTCAGAAGGATATCTCCTTTCTGAATCGGAGGCAAATTCTTTTCGTTATAAACGTGTCCATGTGTCGCATAGATTGTCGTTTTTCCATCGCATACAATACAATAATCCGCCAGAACCGGGAACTTCAGCACCATCTGATCTACTTCTGTATCACAGTTTCCTCTCACGCAGAGAATCTGATCCTTCCGCGCGTTCAACAGTTCTATAACTGCCTTCGGTGCATAATCTCTCGGCAGATCATTTCGCGGCCCATGATACAGGACATCGCCGAGAAGCAATAACTTCCCCGCCTTTTCTCTGTCATATGCCTCCAGCATTTTTTTACAATAATATTCCGACCCGTGAATGTCGGATGCGATCATCCATTTCATTTTTCTTTCCTCATCTTTCTGTCTTTTTTCCACTAAACCAATTCCAACAGAATCTTGTTTTAATACTCGATCCCGCGCCGGGCATAAATTCCCTGATCGAATGGGTGCTTTCTTTTTGTAATCTCAGAGATATAATCCGCCAGTTCCAGAAGCTCCGGTTCCGGATTTCTTCCGGTCAGAACGACCTCCAAGCCTTTCGGCCGTTCTTTCAGAAACGTTACAGCCGCTTCGTGGTCGATCATTCCGTATTGATAAGCCGCCATAAACTCATCCATGACCAGCATATCATAAGGCTCTTCCTGTATTTTCCGGATTGCGTCATCCCACAGCTTCGCATAGGCGCTTCGTGCCTCTTCCTGCTCTTTTGCGTCAAGCGTCTTAAAGAAACCGAAGCTTTTTGTCATATGCATCACTTCGATTTCCGGTATGATATCCAGAATCCGCAGTTCTCCAGAATTCTCATTTTTCAGAAAACGTACGAACAGCACCTTAAGTCCACAGCCAGCCGCACGGACGGCAAGTCCTGTTGCCGCTGTCGTTTTCCCTTTTCCGTCTCCGCAATAAATATGAATCATTCCACTTTCCATCCACCGCTCCCTTCCTTCCATTCACAGATTTTGCCACTCTTTTTGGCAGCATGCAGAAGTTCTGCTATCCGCTGGTTTCCCTCTCCGATCGTAACGCCTGCGTTGATAACGTACTGGCAGGAATCGATCGTTGCTTTTGCCTCCTGATATGCCTCATCACGGATACTGCAAAATGGTTCTTCTTCGATCACCTTTGCCGCAAGCCTTTTCGCCACATGATAGTCCACGTCATTGCGGTATAGTATTCCGGCAGCAAACGGAATATTTTCTTTCTGCAGTTTCCTGTATACCGGAATGCCTGTTCCGCAGGCGGAGATTACAAAAACACGCGGCTCTCCCTCCGGTCTCGGAAGCTCGACACTTCCAAAGCACGGGTCATAGGATCCGTTGTCGAGTCCGTAGAGTTCCCGGATTACTTCTTCTTTGAATACTTCTTCCGGTTTCCCATAGCAGAAAATCCGGTCACCCCTGACGCAGAGAATCCTATCCGATATTTTCTGTGCCAGATCGATCTCGTGAAGCGACATGACGACCGTGATTTTTTTCTCCTTTGCCAGTTTCCGGAGCATCGACAGAAGTTCGAGTTTATAATGAATATCCAGATAGGAAGTCGGTTCATCCAGGATCAGAACCTCCGGCTCCTGGCAGATCGCACGCGCAAGCATGATCCGCTGTCTCTGCCCGTCACTGATCGCCTGAAAGCTTTGATTTTCAAGCTCACGGACATGCACCGCTTCCATTGCCTCATCTACGATTTCTTTATCTTTCTTCGTGAGGATCCCCAGCCTTCCGGTATACGGATACCGACCGGTTTCCACCACATCGCGGCAGGTCATCAGTTCCGTCTTCATCCGCTCCGTCAGCACCACCGCCATTTTCCTGGCAAGAATAGCATTTTCCATAGCATCAATCCTCTCATCCGCAATGGAGACATTTCCTCCAAGCGTTTTGATCTGTCGGGTGATACTTTTTAAAATGGTCGATTTTCCAGCACCATTTGGACCGATCAGTGTTACGATCTCCCCTTTTTGAATCTCCGTGCAAATATCGCGGATCAGGGGTTTCCCATGATAGCCTACCGTCAGATCCTGCAACTTTACATATGCATTTTCCATCATTCTCTTCCCTTCTGTCTGTGCAGCATCATAAAGATGACGACCGGTGCTCCGAAAATGGAAGTGACCGTACTGATATTGAGTTCCAGCGGTGCAAATGCCATCCGTGCAATAAGATCACACCCCATGCAGAACACCGCTCCTCCCAGAAATGTTCCCGGGATCACGATCAGCGGCCTTGCCGTATTCAGCATCCTCTTAACCAGAAACGGAACCGCGATCCCAACAAAAGAAACCGGTCCGGCAAATGCGGTCACACAGCCCGACAGCATACTGGATAGCAGGATCAGAAGCACACGAAAAACCCGGATATTGACTCCTGCGCTTCTCGCATAGGCTTCGCCAAGCTGGTACGCACCGATTGGCTTGGAATAGAGGAAGGTAATCACAACGGTGACAGCAATCAATACAAAAGCAACCTTCACGTTGCTCCAGCTCATCCCGGAAAAGCTTCCCTGAGACCAGCCGTGCAGATTCATGATATCCGAGTCCTCCGCAAATGTAACCACAAAATCCGTAACCGCCGAACAGATATAGCCGATCATGATTCCGGCCACCAGAAGGGTTGCCATATGATTGATCTTTCTTGACATCAGAAGGATGAATCCGGTCGCAATCAGTGAACCTATAAATGCCGCTATAATGAGCGTATACGAAGAGACTCTGCTGAAGTACTTCAGAAATACGATCATCGTCAGGGCGACCACCATTTTCGCGCCCGAGGAAATGCCAAGCACAAAGGGGCCTGCAATCGGATTGGCAAAAAAAGTCTGAAGCAGGAACCCGGACAGAGAAAGGGCACCTCCGAGAAGGGCTGCCATCAGAACTCTTGGCAGACGAATTTTCCAGATGATTCTGTAATTCGCATCCTGCTTTGCCTGTCCGAATAGAATATTCAAAATCTCAGAAACAGAAATATGTACGTTTCCCGTATTAATATTCAGCACAATAATCACACAAAATGCAGCCAGAAGTCCGGCAAACACCAGCAAATACCGGATCCGTCTTCTCATCTCTTCCATTCGTACCGGCTTATTCTTCCTTTTCTCCATTGTTCCTCACTTTCTCATATCCTGATATCGTCATGACACTTTATATAAAAATGTCATCTCCTCCGTTTTTCCATCGGTAAGCATCAGATGAATGTCTGTAATCAGATTTCCGACAATGTCTGTCGCCTGATACAGGTACTTTCCGGTACACCACACATTTCCTTCCCGCACCGCTTTAAAATCTGCAAACAGCTCACTTTTCGCCAGAAGATCCTCCATCGATTCCACCGGATTATCGATTGATGAATTGTAGATCAGATAGTCCGCGTCGGCTGCAGATGCAAAGAATTCTTCCATAGAAATGCTGATCGACGCACTGTTATTTTCCGTATTTTCAAGATCATCGAAAACATAACGTCCACCCGCAATCTCGATCATTTTCGGAATGTAATCTTCGGACTTTCTGACCACGACGGTTCCATCGGTACTCACATAGAAAAAGGCAACCGTCTGCTCTGTATTTTCAAAGTCCTTCAGTTCTTCGATTACTTTGGACTGTTCCTTGAAAAATGTCTCTGCCTGTTCTTCTTTGTCCAGCATCGCGGCATAGACCTTGATCCACTCCGTTCTTCCAAGCGGATGCGTCTCATAACTGGACCGGTCGATAAATACCGGAATCTCAAGCATCTCAAGCATCTCCTGCACCTTCGGAGTATGCAGGATCATCGTGGATTCAATAGCCAGATCACATTCCTCATCGATCAGGAGTTCATAATCCGGCTCACTGTATTTTCCGGCATAAAGGATGGCGCCATCTTCCATAGCCTGCACCGCATTTTCAATGTACCAGCCGGATTTTTGTGTCCCGCTCAGGCGAATCGCATCCAATGCATCAAGCGAATCAAATAATGCCATCACCGATGTTGCCGCAAGATAAATACGGTCCAGCGGCTGATGTAAAATCACGATGTCTTCTTCCAGATCCGACGGAATATTCCTGCCCTCCGGCACAAGAAGATAGTCTTCTCCGTCCCGGATCCGGATCAGCTTATATCCATCCTGATAATAATATACCCCGAACCCTTTTGCATAATCAAGTTCCATCGCAGATTCATAAGAAAGTCCCTTGATTTCCAACGGTCCCGACGTTTTTTTCGCCTCTTCCTGCTGTGATTCAGATGTCGTCTTATTCTCTTCCGTTTCCGGCTTCGTTTTCTCTTCCGGACCACATCCTGAAATTCCGAAAACCAGTACTGTAATCAGTATCATACACAGGAACCGTGCTGCTCTCTTTTTCATCGTATCCCTCTTTCCACTTTCGATCCGATCCGCAAAGCACAGATTTCCCATTCAAAAAAGCCCGCTTTTCCTGTACGAAAGCAGACTTCCCCCTGAAATATTCTGCAAATCTATGCTTTCATCGGAAGCTATTCACATTCTTCTCAGCAGGTCTCCTGACTTACAGCTCATCGCCCGGTTATGCCTTCTCGCGCTGGATACGCAATGACTTATCTATAACCTCGCTCCCTGTTTACAGTGGCCGGACCGCTCAGGATTTGCACCTGATTCCCTTTTAACCCGGCAGATCTGAATCATCTGCCCGGCACTGAAAAGCCCAATATAGAACACCCTCACTATAACATATCCCCGCCTGTATGGCAACCGCATTTTTCCCTTGAAATCCTTTCGAAATCCATTGCCTTTTATCCGGTAGATATAATATAATAAGCAGGACACTGTCACTTGTTACCACATAACAAAGGAGAATCGAAAATGAGCATTTTAAATGTTGAACATCTTTCCCACGGCTTCGGTGACCGCGCCATTTTTCATGATGTGTCCTTCCGTCTTCTGAAAGGCGAACACATTGGACTTGTCGGAGCCAACGGAGAAGGAAAATCTACTTTTTTTAATATTGTTACAGGAAAACTCCAGCCGGACGAAGGGAAAATCGAATGGGCAAAAAATGTCCGTGTCGGTTATCTCGATCAGCACACTGTACTTGAAAAGGGCATGACGATCCGCGATGTGCTGAAATCCGCCTTTTCCTGGCTTTTTGAACTGGAAACGAAGATGAACGAGATCTGTGACCGCCTCGGGGACGTGGATGAAGATACTATGATGACACTTATGGAAGAGCTTGGGACCATCCAGGACACACTGGCCATGCACGATTTCTATGTGATCGATGCAAAGGTCGAAGAAGTCGCACGCGCGCTGGGGCTTCTGGATCTTGGACTGGACAAGGATGTCACCGACTTAAGCGGCGGCCAGCGCACCCGTATCCTGCTCGGCAAACTCCTTCTGGAAAAGCCGGACATCCTGCTTCTGGACGAGCCAACCAACTATCTGGACGAAGAGCATATCAACTGGCTGAAACGTTATCTCACCGAATATGAAAATGCGTTCGTCCTGATTTCCCATGACATTCCGTTTCTGAATGAAGTGGTGAACATCATTTATCATATGGAAAATCAGGAACTGAACCGCTACGTCGGAGATTATGACAATTTCCAGAAAATCTACGAAGTGAAGAAAGCCCAGCTTGAGGCTGCCTACAAGAAGCAGCAGCAGGAAATCAGCCAACTCAAGGATTTTGTGGCACGCAATAAAGCGCGCGTCTCCACCCGCAACATGGCCATGTCCCGTCAGAAAAAGCTGGATAAGATGGATGTCATAGAGCTCGCCGCCGAGCGTCCGAAGCCGGAATTCCATTTCCGCCTCGGCCGGACACCGGGTAAATACATCTTTGAGACCAAAGATTTCGTCATCGGTTACGACGAACCCCTTTCACGGCCTCTGAACCTCACGCTGGAGCGTGGCCAGAAAATTGCGCTGACCGGTGCAAACGGAATCGGAAAGACTACGCTGATCAAGAGTATTCTCGGTCTGGTTCCTCCGCTTTCCGGTAAATGTGAGCTGGGCGAGAATCTGCTGACCGGCTATTTTGAACAGGAGGCAGACCACAACAACCGAACCACCTGCATCGATGAGATCTGGGAAGAATTCCCTTCCTACACTCAGTATGAAGTACGCTCCGCGCTCGCCAAATGCGGACTTACGACCAAACACATCGAAAGCCAGATTCGCGTCTTGAGCGGCGGGGAACAGGCAAAAGTGCGCCTGTGCAAGATCCTGAACAAAGAAACCAATGTGCTGATGCTGGACGAACCTACCAATCATCTGGATGTAGATGCCAAGGATTCACTGAAAAAGGCACTTCAGGAATACCGCGGGACCCTGCTCCTCATCTGCCATGAGCCGGAATTCTACCAGGATATTGTAAATGCGGTGTGGGACTGCTCCAAATGGACGACAAAGATTGTGTAATTGTTATTCACACAAAAACAATTTCAGGGGTTGACTGATATTATGTTATCAATCACCCCCTGTTCTTATCCCCGTATCTTCTCTTTAATTCATCAAATACCTCTTCCAGCGCAAGTCCTTCTTCCTCCGGTCTTCCCACCACAACCAGCACAGTCCCGGTCTCCTTTGCAGCCTTAACTTTTTCCGGGAATCCCCCCGCTTTGCCGGACTCTTTCGTGACAAAATATTTTGCATCCACATGCCGGAGCATTGCCAGATTCATTTCCTCCGAAAACGGTCCCTGCATAGCAATCAGATGTTTCCCCTCAAACCCAAGCCGGATACTGTCCTCCACCGCTTTCCCCGTCGACAGAACCCTCGCAAAACATCGCTCTTTATAATTGGGGATGGAAGCATACTTTTCCAGTTCCTTACTTCCCGTCGCAATCAGAATATTCCCCTCCGTTTTCTCCAGATATTCCACCGCCTGCTTCACAGTACTCGTCCAAACGATCTCTCCGGTCTCTACCGTGAATGCCTCTTCACACTCCCTCCGCAGACACCTCAAATACTCCGTCCCCGTATTCTCACATGCTTTACGAATATTCCGTGTCACAAGAACCGCAAACGGATGAGTCGCATCAATCACAAGCTCAACCTTTTCTTTCCTAATAAACGCTTCAATCTGCCCCTCATCCATTCTTCCAACAAAAGTCTGTATATTATCACAATCATCCAGACACGTTTTACCATATTCCGTTGCCACACTTACGAGAGCCTGAACCTTTAATCCCCCAGCAAATTCTGCCAGTTCCCTGCCCTCCGTCGTTCCTGCAAAAATCAAAATCTTCTCCATTTTTTCTCCCTGTCGTTGGGGACGGTTCTTCCCAGTTATTTCCAATGATTCAGTTTCGGAACCACTGCTTCCATATGCGCTCGCACCTGTTCTGCAGGCCAATTCTCATTTGCCAAATGTTCTACACAAAAATCGATCAGCTGTTCTTTACTCGTATACTTGAATTCGCCATCCGAATAGCACCACTTACAGTATTCTTCATTGAAATCGCCATTCGGCTCTTTGCTGATTGTGGAATCGTCAAGCGGCATTCCACAGCATTGGCATATCAACTGTCTCGGTGCACCCAAGAGGGTATTAATTGAAACATCAAATACCCTGGATAACAGTTTTAATGTGTCAGTATTAGGTACAGTCTCACCTTTTTCCCAACGAGACACAGCCTGTCTTGTAACCATTACTTTTTGTGCAAGTTCTTCCTGCGATAGTCCGCTTTTTCTGCGGAGTTCTAAAATAATATCTTTTGTCTCCATTGTTTTATCCTCCATAAGAAAAATATAACAATTTTTTATTTTTCATGCAAGCAACCCGCTGTTGCTGCAGATAAATTGATCTGTTCTGGGAAATGGAATCTGCAATTCTTATATCATTCATCAGCGGTACCGGAACTTCATCACAAGTGTGATGATAGAGAAATCCCGCATGACCATTCAGTTTAAGTTCAATGGCTCCAATCAAATATCAGTACACTAATATGACAATTTCATTTTCCGACAAACAACTGCAAATGTCATCTGTTCCAGACTCGTCTTCGGAAGGATCAGTTCCCCGTCCGGGCAAAAATATTTCACAGCCCTCTCACACACATTATCTACACCGGTAATACGACTCACGAATTCAGAACTTGTGCTTACCGATTTTACTGTCTTTAGCTCCTCCGCTGAAAATGTGTAAAATGGTATCTTCCATTCATCGGTCATTTCCAGAATGCCAGCTTCTTCTTTCTTCAGGTCAATACTCACAACGGCTTCTACCTGCTCCCGTTTCAGCCTCAGATCCTGCAAAATCTTATCCATACCTTCCTTCAGTTGCTCTGCAGGCACACCTTTCCGGCACCCTATTCCGACGATTACATTCTTCGGATAAAGGAACAGCGTATTCTCATTTTTCTCATCACAAGAATCATAAAACTGCCTGACAGCGATCCGGAAATTTGCGGCTCTCCCATCCTTCCGATCCTCTGTCTCCATCTTTTCACCACTTGAAAGCGACAATTCCTCCGGCACATCCCCTTCTATCGGAAACTCACACTCGAATTCGATTTTCTCCCCTCGAAGCACGGACGCCGAGATCTGCTTTGCCTTCTCCCGGTCCGAGATCAAAAGATGGTTCTTTACCGCAAATACATCGACTGCGAATTTCTTCTGCACATCCGTCGCTGTTGTGATCACAGGTATTGCTCCTGTCACTTCTGCAATATCATGTGCGATCTGTACCGCTCCTCCCACATGTCCTGAAAGCAATGGTATGATATATGTCCCTTTCTCATCCATCACAAGTACCGGAGAATCTGTAAATTTATCCTTCACCCACGGTGCAATCATCCGCACAGCAATCCCTGTCGCGCCGACAAATAAAAACGCAGCATTCCCCCAGTTTTCTCCGATCCATTCCGATATATCCTTATCTAATGTCTTCAAATCTGCACACTTGGCATATTTTGATGGTGCATAACCCTCACAAAAATATCCCATTTGCGACATTTGCAGACAGAGCTGCCTGTTCAGATGGCTCCCTTTTTCTGTAAAACTCAACACCAACAGTCTCATCAGAACTTCTCCATCTGTTCCACATTCAGTACAAACACCGTACTTCCTCCTACCTGGATATTGATTGGTACTGTCGGCGCTGCACCCAGACTTCCCTGTCCGGAAACCAATGCCGGATTCGCATAAGTAATCGTCTTACGTTCTCCGGAGTTCGCGCGGATTATTTCCAGAACTTCCGGAACCTTTTCATCCTCTACAACGGTCATGATCGTCGTATTTTTACCTTTCAGAAATCCGCCCGAAGTTGCCAGCTTCGTCACAAAATATCCTGCTGTATTCAGCTCATCTATCGTCTGTAACTCATCATTTTTCTGTAAAATTGCCATAATCATCTTCATAGACTCATACCCCCTGACGGTTTTGTTGGATATCGGAGTATAAATGGTACTCCATAGTAATATCTAGTATATTACCACAAAAAAAGAGACTTGTCATCGTAAGCTAAACATGTTAAGATATATAAAATTATTTTTCAAAGCATTCGAAATAATTTCTATAATTATCTGGCATTTAATTGTGCTGTTGCTGCTTTCGGATTTCTGCTGCAAAAACAATCCAAATCTTTCTCATATCACCACCGCCTCCCGGGAATTCTGAATCAGGTACATCAGAATATCTTCGAGCTTCAAATCTTCCTGACTTTGCCCACGTAATTCTTCAAATATTTTTTTCAGCTTTTGTTAAGTGTTCTGCTACGATCTTGTTCTCATACTTTTTTTCCATACCTATTCCTCTTATCCGAAAATATTTTCCACAACTGTCTGTTCCTTTTTCCATAGCCACAGACTTCCAAGTCCGGCATAAATTCCTCCCAGCAGAAGGATTCTCCATATAAGGTATCTATTATCTATAAAGCTTTTCTGATGTATCACCACATTCCTGAACAGCTCCACAGCCGGTGTTAGTGGAAAAATCTGTGCAAATCTCTGCATCCATTCCGGCAGGTACTGGATCGGAAATGCAATTCCGTGATCAGTGCTCTTCCGACATTCCTAAGTGTCGATACCGCCAGAACATTTATTGCCGATCCAAGAACCACATAGGTCATGTAATCCGCTCCTCCTGTATACTGATAATACTGAGCGTTCAAATTCCCTTTCAGGAAATAATGGTAAATAAAAAACGGATGAACGTTTTCCCGCTCATCCGTTTCAAAGAAATCAAATCTTACATTTTACTCCACAGAGATCACCTGATAGTCCTGATCTTCCACCGTCTTTCTCAGTACGTCATCAGAAATCTCTGCATTCAGCTTCACCACTGCCGTCCCTGCCTCATGGCTGACTTCTGCCACATCTACTTCCGGAAGTTTCTCCAGACATTTTTTCACTCTCGCCTCACAGTGTCCGCACATCATGCCTTCAATTTTCATTGTTTTTTCCATTGATTTTTCCTCCACTTTTTTCGTTTTTTTCTTTTTGATTTTCTTATCTTTTCCCGCATCATACATACGGAATAAGTTCAGCCGCAATGCATTTGTCACGACGCAGAAGCTGGAAAGGCTCATCGCCGCAGCGCCGAACATCGGATTCAGTTTCAGGCCAAAGACCGGAATCCATACCCCCGCCGCAAGCGGAATCCCGACTGTATTATAAAAGAATGCCCAGAACAAATTTTCATGGATATTTTTCAGAGTCGCACGGCTTAACCGGATCGATGCCGGTACATCAGTAAGACGGCTCTTCATCAGAACCACATCCGCCGCATCAATCGCAATATCCGTACCTGCTCCGATGGCAATTCCCATGTCTGCACGGGTCAGTGCCGGTGCGTCGTTGATTCCGTCACCGACCATGGCAACTTTTCCCTGCTTCTTAAGTCTGCGGATCACAGCTTCTTTTCCTTCCGGACGTACCCCCGCGATCACTTCATCCACACCGGCCTGCCTTCCGATCGCCTTCGCCGTACGCTCGTTGTCTCCGGTCAGCATAACCACATGAATTCCCATATTCTGCAGTTCTTTTACCGCCTGCCGGCTCTCTTCTTTCATCACATCTGCCACGGCGATGATACCGGCAAGCTTTTTATCTCTTGCAAAGAACAGCGGAGTCTTTCCTTCCTCTGCCAGGGCCTCAGACCGCTTTTTCATCTCTTCGGAAATGACTGCCCTGCTCAGGATAAATTCATAGTTTCCGCCATTCAACCTGTTTTCTCCGCATAAAGCTGTGAGCCCATTTCCCGGAAGTGCCTGAAACTCTTTGACTTCCACCGCTTTCATTTCCTTCTGGGAAGCATATGCTATGATCGCTTTTGCCAGCGGATGCTCACTTGGTTTCTCCAACGCATATGCCATCCGAAGAAGCTCATCTGCTGTAATACCCTCTGCCGGTATAATGTCCGTTACCCTCGGGTCTCCATTCGTGATCGTGCCGGTCTTATCCAGTGCGACGATCTCCATTTTCCCGGTCTCCTCCAGCGACACAGCGGTCTTAAACATGATTCCGTGTTTCGCCCCCATACCGTTTCCGACCATGATTGCAACCGGAGTGGCAAGTCCCAGCGCACACGGACAACTGATTACCAGCACTGAGATTCCTCTTGCAAGGGCAAATCCGATGCTTTCACCTGCGAGCAGCCAGACAATAGTTGTAATCACAGCAATGGTGATGACCGCCGGTACAAACACACCGGAAACCTTATCTGCCACTTTGGCGATCGGTGCTTTCGTCGCAGCCGCATCACTTACCATCTGAATGATCTGCGACAATGTCGTATCTTCTCCTACCCGCGTAGCTTCGCATTTCATAAAACCGGACTGATTCAATGTCGCCGCCGACACCATATCCCCGGCAGCCTTGTCGACCGGAATACTCTCTCCTGTGAGCGCCGCCTCATTGACTGCACTCATTCCTTCCAGCACGATGCCGTCAACCGGAATATTCTCACCCGGCCTGACCACGAAAATGTCTCCCTTTTTGACCTGTTCGATGGAAACCTCCATTTCTTTTCCATTTCTTTCCACAACAGCCGTCTTCGGTGCCAGCTTCATCAGGCTTTTCAGCGCATCCGTCGTCTTCCCTTTCGAGCGGGCCTCCAGCATTTTGCCAACTGTGATCAATGTTAAGATCATCGCCGCCGATTCGAAATAAAACTCATCCATATAGTACATGACTGCTTCCATATCTCCTCTGACCTGCGCATCCGTCATCGCAAACAGCGCATACACACTGTAAATAAAAGATGCTGCCGATCCAAGAGCCACCAGTGTATCCATATTGGGTGCCTTATGCCAGAGACTTTTAAATCCACTGATGAAAAACTTTTGATTGATCACCATAATGCTGATCGTAAGCAGCATCTGCAAAAGCCCCATCGCAACATGGTTTCCCTCGAAAAACGGGGGAAGCGGCCAGTTCCACATCATGTGCCCCATAGAAAAATACATAAGTACAATGAGAAATCCAAGGGATGCGACCAGCCTTTTTTTCAAAATCGGTGTCTCATGATCTCTCAGCATCTCCTCCGCTTCCATACTCCTGCTCTTTCCGGATTGCACAGTCTCTCCTTTTCTGGACGCCCCATAACCGGCTTCTTCCACCGCCTTTATGATAGCGGCAGAGGAAGCAGTTCCTTCCACGCCCATTGAATTCGTCAAAAGGCTCACCGAACAGGACGTGACTCCCTCCACTTTCGATACCGCCTTTTCCACACGGGCACTGCACGCCGCACAGCTCATTCCCGTAACTGTATATTGTTCCATTTATGTCTCCTTTTCGTTTTCTCTTATTCTTTACTACATAAAAACGAATCATTCTTAGAAATTCAAGTATGCTTTCCTACTTCATCAGCTTCTGAAGCACCGCGACCAGTTCATCCACCGTCTCTTCCTTACCTGCCCGGATGTCGTTTGTCACACAGGTCTTTATATGATTCGCAAGAAGCACTTTATTAAAACTGTTCAGTGCGGCATTGACTGCCGATACCTGGATCAGGATATCCGTACAATATGCATTCCGCTCTACCATTCCTTTGATTCCGCGTACCTGTCCTTCGATCCGGTTCAGGCGATTGAGCAGATCTTTATACTCTTTTTCAGAACGTTCCTTTGTCTTATGGCACGCACATTCTACTCGCTCCTCCATCTTCTTTTACACCTCCTTTTTCGCTTATTATATACCCCATATGGGTATATTTCAACTATTATTTCACAAAATTTCAAAATTTCTAAATAGTAAAAACCCGGAAAGAATGACACACTCATCATTCTTTCCGGGTTCTTTTCCCGATTCTTATTCAAATCTGACTTTAATGTATGCCTTGATTTCTTCCACACATTTCTCAAATCCCAGCTTTCCGCTGTTCAGACAGAGATCATAGTTTCTCGCATCGGTCCACTCACGTCCGGTATAGTGCCTGTAGTAATCCGCACGATATTTATCGGTCTTTGCAATGAACTTCTGCATCTCACTTTCTGTCATGCTGTTGCGTTCCATCGCTCTCGCAAGATTGAATTCTTCCGATGCATGGACGAACACACTGACTACATTCGGATAGTCCTTCAGGACAAAATCCGCCGCACGCCCGATGATCACACAGCTTTCGGTTTCCGCCAGCCGTTTCATGATTTTCGCCTGATAATTAAACAGGTTCTTCGCCGAAACGAAATCACTGCTGGACGGCGGGATCACATCGCCTGTGTAGACGTCCGTCGTCATGCGGAGGATCGGACTGTTCTGCAGCTTTTCATCCAACTGCCGGAACAGATGCTCAGCAATTCCGCTTTCTTCAGATGCCATCTCAAGCAGATTGCTTCCGTAGCAGGGAATCCCCATTTCCTTTGCAAACATCTCTCCGATCGTCTTTCCGCCGCTTCCATACTGTCTCGCAACCGTAATTACAATGTTTTCCATTTGCACTCCTCCTATTCACCAAGATATGCTTTTTTAATAGAATCATCGTTCATCAATACTTTTGCATCGCCCTCCAGAACAATTCTACCTGTCTCAAGTACATATGCCCTGTCCGCAATAGAAAGTGCTTTTTTTGCATTCTGTTCTACAAGAAGTACCGTCGTTCCGCCCTTGCTTACTTCCTGAATAATATCAAAGATCTCATTAACCAGAATCGGAGAAAGTCCCATGGAAGGTTCATCCATTACAATGATCTTCGGATGAGACATCAGTGCACGTCCCATCGCCAGCATCTGCTGCTCGCCGCCGCTTAGGGTTCCTGCGAGCTGATTCTTTCTCTCTTCCAGACGCGGGAAACGTTTGTAGACCATTTCCAGCGTCTTCTCGATCTCGTCCTTATCTTTTCTTGTATAAGCGCCCATCTTCAGGTTCTCATATACGGTCAGTTCCGCAAAGACTCTTCGTCCTTCCGGTACATGCGCAATTCCCAGAGACACGATCTTATGTGCCGGAACCTTTGTAATGTCTTTTCCTTCGAAGATTACAGAGCCTTTCTTTGGTGACAGAAGACCTGTGATCGTGTGCAGGGTCGTCGTCTTTCCCGCACCGTTGGCACCGATCAGAGCGATGACTTCCCCTTCATTGACCTCGAAGGAAATGCCCTTGATTGCCTGAATCATGCCGTAATATACTTCAATATCCTTAATTTCAAGCATTGCCATGTCCGTCATCCCTCCTATTCGCCCAGATATGCCTTGATTACTTCCGGATTATTCAGCACTTCACTGGTTTCACCCTCAGCAAGCACCTGTCCAAAGTTCAGCACAGTCAGTTTTTCACAGATTCCGGATACCAGCTTCATGTCGTGTTCGATGAGAAGGATCGTCATGTCAAATTTGTCTCTTACAAAACGGATCGTGTTCATCAGATCCTGTGTCTCGTTCGGGTTCATACCTGCCGCCGGCTCATCCAGAAGAAGCAGCTTCGGTTCTGTTGCCAGTGCTCTTGTGATCTCAAGCTCTCTCTGCTTGCCGTATGGGAGGTTTGCGGCAAGCGTATCGGCATATTTATCAAGTCCGAACACGCTAAGAAGCTCTAGCGCTTTTTCATCCATTTCTTTTTCCACTTTATAATATTTCGGCAGACGGAGGATTCCTTCAATTGTCGAATATTTATGATGATTATGAAGCCCTACCTTGACATTGTCCAGTACAGACAGTCCCTTGAACAGACGAATATTCTGGAACGTTCTGGCAATTCCGGCCTTGTTGATATCAATCGTTTTCTTTCCTACGATATTCTCTCCATCCAGTGTAATGATTCCTTCTGTCGGTTTATATACTCCGGTAAGAAGGTTAAATACCGTCGTTTTTCCGGCCCCATTCGGTCCGATCAGCCCATACAGGCACCCTTTTTCAATTTCCATATGAAATTCATTTACCGCGCGAAGACCGCCAAAGGAGATTCCGAGATTCTTCACTTCCAATAATGCCATAACTATGCAGCCTCCTTTGTATTTTTCTTCCTGCCGGCTTTAAGTTTAGCCGCTAATTTTTCTCTCATTTCAATCGCTTTCGGCGCCCAGTTGAATAACATCATCACGATCATAACGATTGCATAGATCAACATACGATAGTCCTGCAGACCTCTCAGAAGCTCCGGCAGAAGCGTCAGAACGATTGCCGCAATGATCGAACCTCTGATATTACCGATACCGCCAAGAACAACGAATACAAGAATCATGATTGACATGTTGTAACCGAAGTTTTTGCTTGTAGCTGTCAGCGTCGCAAGGTTGTGGGAATACATAACTCCTGCAACTCCCGCAAGTGCGGCAGAAATCGCAAATGCCATCAACTTGTATTTTGTAATATTGATTCCGACTGATTCTGCCGCAATACGGTTATCACGGATCGCCATGATTGCACGGCCGCTGCGTGAATGAATCAGATTCAGAACAATGAACAGCGTCAGAAGAATCAGAAGTACACCGATCGTGAATGTAGAATCCTTAGGTGTTCCTGTAATTCCCTGCGGTCCGTTGATGATAACCTTGCCGCCTTCTTCCAGTCCAAGGGATATGGAATCCTTCGTAGAAAAATGAAGTCCGTTCGAATCTTTTCCGATGAAAAGGATATTGGCAATATTTTTAATAATCTCACCAAACGCCAGCGTTACAATCGCAAGATAGTCGCCCTTCAGCCGAAGCACCGGAATACCGATTAAGATTCCACAAATTCCCGCTGTAGCCGCTCCGATCAAAAGTGCCAGAAAAAATCTGATTCCGGAAGATGGAATCACATCCACCATGCATTTTGAAAAGAATGCACTAGTAAATGCTCCCACACACATAAATCCGGCATGTCCCAGGCTCAGTTCACCCAGAATACCAACCGTAAGGTTAAGAGAGACAGCCAGAATAATGTATGCACAGAGCGGCACCAGAAGTCCCTGAAGAAGACTGGACACATTTCCTGTAGCCACTAAAATCTGTACAACCGCATAAATCGCAATGACCATCAGGTATGTAAGCAAATTGCTCTTTGTCGTTTTGTTCATTTTCTTTATATTTTTCATCATTGCCACCTACACTTTCTCCTGAATATTCTTGCCAAGAAGCCCTGTAGGTTTCACGATCAGAACCACGATCAGCACTGCAAACACGATTGCATCTGCCATCTGTGAAGAAATATATGCTTTACCGAATATTTCAATCACACCAAGAAGGATCCCGCCGATCATAGCACCCGGAATCGATCCGATTCCGCCGAATACCGCCGCAACGAAAGCCTTGATACCGGGCATAGATCCGGTATACGGAGTAAGAGTCGGATATGCAGAGCAAAGAAGAACACCTGCGATTGCCGCGAGTGCAGATCCGATTGCAAATGTCAGCGCAATCGTTCCATTTACATTCACACCCATCAGCTGTGCAGCCCCCTTATCCTCCGAAACTGCTCTCATTGCCTGTCCTGCTTTTGTCTTCTTGATAAAAAGCTGCATACCGGTCATAATCACAACACAAGAAAGAATCGTAACGATCGTTTCTCCTGAAATTGTCAGTTTACCACCTGCAAGCACCAATGAAGGTACCTTGACTACAGATGTAAAAGACTTCGTGTTAGCTCCGAAAATCAAGAGTGCCAGATTCTGAAGCAGGTAGCTGACACCAATTGCCGTAATCAGCACAGCAAGTGAAGAAGATGCATTTAAAAGCGGTCGGTATGCAATTGTCTCGATCAATATACCAAGTACTGTACAAAAAACAATTCCAATGAGAACTGCCGCTGCCGGAGGAAGCCCTGCCCCCGTAATCACAGTCAGCACCACATAAGCACCGATCATTATGACATCCCCGTGAGCAAAGTTCAGCATTTTAGCAATACCATAAACCATTGTATAGCCAAGCGCTATAATAGCATAAACACTGCCCAGACTTATGCCATTAATGAGATAAGATATAAAACTCATATAATTCTCACATTCCTTTCCTTTTTGAAATATATTATAACATGTACAAAAACAGAAGGCTACCATAAGATAGCCTTCCATAAAATGAATCCTATTCTACAACAGCGTAGTCACCATTTTCAATCTTAACAACCATTGGTTCCTTGCTCGGTTCTCCGCTTGCTTCCCATGTAAGACCTTTTGCAGTAACACCATCAATTTCGATTTCAACCATTGCAGATTTCAGGCCATCACACACATCGGATGAAGCCATTCCCGGTTTCACATCTGCTTTTTCCATTGCAGCCTTCATTGCATAAATTCCGTCGTAAGCATCTGCTGCAAACTGGTTCGGAGTATCGCCGTATTTATCTTTGAAAGCTGTTACAAATTTCTGAATTGCTTCATCTGTAGAAGTTGGTGTAAACGGACTTAAGAACATCAGGTTATTAGCCAGGTTCGCATCAAATCCTTCTACTGCAAGAATTCCGTCCATACCGTCACATCCAAAGAAGATCGGGTTGTAGTTCATTCCCGCTGCCTGTTTCAATACCAGAGAAGCCTCTGAGTAGTAGAATGGCAGGAATACAAGTTCTGCTCCGGAGTCTTTTGCTTTCTGAAGCTGAACAGAGAAGTCTGTCTTACTTTCTGATGTAAATGCTTCTGCAGCAACTACTTCGAAATCCTGATTAGCTGCTTCTTTTACGAATGCTTCGTAGATACCGGTTGAATAAACATCAGAGCTGTCATAGATCACAGCTACTTTTGAAGCAAGGCCGTTTTCTCCGATATATTTTGCTGATTCAAGTCCCTGCATCGGGTCAGAGAAACATACACGGAATGCATTGTCATACTGTACACATTCTACTGCTGTTCCTGACGGTGTAAGAAGGAACATATTGTCCTGATTTGCAACCTCACCTACAGCAACACACGGTGCTGAAGTTACGGTTCCGAGGAGTGCCTGCATTCCCCAGTCTTTCAGGTTATTGTATGCATTAACTGCTTTCTCTGCATCATGCTCATCATCTTCGAATTTGAATTCAACCTGTGCTCCGTTGATACCGCCGGCTGCATTGATCTCTTCAACTGCCAGTTCAGCACCATTCTTAACAGCCTGTCCATAAACAGCTGCTGCACCGGTAACCGGTCCGATTGCACCGATCTTGATTACTTCACTGTCTGAGCCGCTGCTTTTTTCTCCTTCACTTTTTGAGCCACAGCCTGCTGCCATCGATACGGTCATCGCGGCAACCATAGCAACGGCTAACCATTTTTTCACATTTCTCATATTCTTTTTCCTCCCAACAAACAGAGCGCACTCTGTTTAAAATTATGTTTGAAATCTTACACCAAATCCTCCTGTTTGTCAATAGAAAAAACACCATATTTTGATGCATTAGGAAATATGCACAAATTCAACTTCATTTTTTTCTATAATGCGTCTTTATTTTTTACATTTTTACAGAAACAATCCTGATTCAAATTTTGACGCATGTTTTCTTCTATGTTATAATAGTACAAATTTTACAAACTATTTCCGGAGGATATTAAAAATGGATGGAATTATTTTTGATGTAGACGGAACACTTTGGGATTCGACTGAAGTCGTCGCCCGTTCCTGGAACCAGGCCATAAATGAAAATTCAGATCTTCCCGCCGATCTGACTGCCGCAAAGATCAAATCTTTATTCGGCAAAACCATGAACGAAATCACAGCCGCACTCTTCCCTTCCTTCTCAGAGGAAGATCGCAGCCGCCTTGGAGATCTCTGCTTTGCATACGAAAACCGGCTGCTCGCCACAGAGCCAGGAACCCTTTATCCCGGTGTGCGGGAAGCTTTCCAGGCACTGTCCGAGAAATTTGATCTCTATATCGTCAGCAATTGTCAATGTGGATACATTGAAGTTTTTCTTGAAGGAACGAACCTGGGTCCTTTTGTAAAAGATACACTCTGCTTTGGCCAGACAGGACGGCCCAAGAATGAGAGCATCCGCATTTTAATGGAAAAAAACCATTTAAAAGACGTCTGCTATATCGGTGACACCATGGGAGATTATGATGCCTGCCAAAAAGCCGGTGTTCCGTTCATCTTTGCGGAATACGGTTTTGGCGAGGTTCCGGAAGCCGAAGTACGGATTCAGAATATACGGGAATTGGAACAGCTTCTCCTTTAGAAGCTGTTCTTTTCTTTATTCATTTTCTTCATCCACGGACTCTTTCTGTAAAACAAGACTGAAAGCAGCATTCCCGAAGTCCATCCCACCGGCCACGACAGCCAGATTCCGACGGGACCAAGGCCGATCACCTTTGAAAATACGATCGAAAGTGCTACTCTGAGAATCAGATCCGCAAAAGTGGCAATCATAAATTGTTTCATCATTCCTGCTCCTCGCAGAATACCGTCAGCAACCAGTTTCACTGATACCACAAAATAGAACGGTGCCACGATCCTCAGGAACTGATTCCCGGTCGCCAGTGCCGTCACCGAATCCTGATTCATAAAAAGGAGCAGAAGCATTTTGCCCGCCAGAAGGTATAATAACACCAGCGGTACACACAGGCCCCATACCATCTTGATCCCGGCACGCATTCCCTCCCGGATTCTGTCCGGTTTCTTTGCCCCGAGATTTTGGGCTGTGTAATTGGAAATTCCATTTCCCAGAGTCGTAAACGATGTGATAACCAGATTGTTGAGCTTGATTGCCGCAGAATAACCGGCAATCACTCCCGCTCCGAAACTGTTGATCACACTCTGTATGATAATATTCCCTACAGAAACAAAGCTTTGCTGTAGAATACTCGGCACGGCGATAACCGCAATTTTCTTAAAAAGTTTCCAGGAAAACACATCCAGATTCCCTTCCGTATGAATACCGGCAAGTCTCCGGAACACCACGATCATTGCAAGCACACAGCTCACCCCCTGGCACAGAAAAGTCGCCCATGCCACTCCGGCAATTCCCATCTTCAACACTGTGACAAACAGAATATCAACCGCAATATTTGACGTAGATGATAAAGCCAGAAACACAAACGGTGTCTTCGAATCTCCCAAAGCCGAAAAAATACCATTTGCAATATTATAGAAAAACATAAATGGCAATCCCCAGATATAAATGTCCAGATAGAGTTTGGAATCTGCAAGTATATTCTCCGGTGTATGGATAAGCTGCAACAATTGCCCTCCTAACAGGAGTCCTCCAAGCATCAGCATTGCACATAATACACCACTTGAAATCAGCGCCGTATAGATTGCCGTTTTCATATCATTGTATTTTTTCGCCCCAAAAAGCTGAGAGGCGATCACCGAGCACCCAATGTTACATCCGAATGCAAACGCGATGAATATCAAAGTGATCTCATAACTGTTCCCCACTGCCGCCAACGCATTCTCTCCGACAAATTTTCCTGCTACAAGACTGTCCGCAATATTATAAAGCTGTTGAAAAACAACACTTCCGAACAATGGCAGGCAAAACCTCCAAAGCACACTCTCCGGTCTTCCGACCGTCAAATCCTTTACCATTTTCCCTTTCCTTTTCCTTACTACATTATCTTATGAACATCGCATCCCCGAAACTGAAGAAACGGTATCTTTCCCGAATTGCTTCCTCATATGCAGCCAGAACGTGTTCTCTTCCTGCCAGTGCAGAAACCAGCATGATCAGGGTCGATTCCGGCAGATGGAAATTCGTGATCAGCGCATCCAGAACTTTGAATTTGTATCCCGGATAAATAAAGATTTCTGTCCATCCACTGCATTCTCGCAATCGTCCATTTTCGTCTGCTGCGGATTCCACTGTCCTGCAGCTCGTTGTTCCCACGCAGATAACCCGGTGTCCTTCCTCTTTTGCCCGATTG
The DNA here is from genome assembly GCF_052065395.1 of Bariatricus sp. HCP28S3_F11. NCBI lineage: Bacteria > Bacillati > Bacillota > Clostridia > Lachnospirales > Lachnospiraceae > Bariatricus > Bariatricus sp. HCP28S3_F11. The sequence continues at coordinate 79,853 of NZ_JBQHUC010000002.1, forward strand.
ATCTTATCTGCTTCGCTCTGCTCGATCCGGTAAAATTCGGAATGCATATGATGCTCCTGAATATTCTCGACTTTTACCGGGCGAAATGTGCCAAGTCCCACATGCAGGGTCACATGGGCAATCTCCACGCCTTTCTCCTTGATCTCATCCAATAGCTCCGGTGTAAAATGCAGCCCCGCTGTCGGCGCTGCCGCAGAACCGGAATGCTTTGCGTATACGGTCTGATAGCGGTTTTTATCCTCCAACTGGTGCGTGATATACGGCGGAAGTGGCATCTGTCCCAGCTGATCCAGGATTTCTTCAAAAATCCCCTCATATTCGAATCGGATCAGACGGTTTCCTTCTTCTACCACCCCGATCACTTCCGCTTTCAGAAGCCCGTTTCCAAAAACCAGACGTGCTCCCGGTTTCATCTTTCTTCCCGGCTTCACCAATGTTTCCCAGATATCATTCTCTTTCCGTTTCAGAAGAAGTACTTCCACCTTTGCACCGGTTCCTTCCTTCTCTCCGATCAGACGCGCCGGAATAACCTTTGTATCATTGATCACAAGGCAGTCTCCCGGGTTCAGGTAGTTTACGATTTCACGGAAAATATGGTGCTCCGTCTCACCGGTTTCCTTATCCAGAACCAGAAGCCGTGAACCGGAACGATCTTCAAGCGGATCCTGTGCGATCAGTTCCTCCGGCAGATCAAAATAAAAATCCTCTTTCTTCATTCTGTTTTCCTTTCTGCATATACGTCATTAAAGAGACCGTATACAAGATACGGTCTCCTCATTTCTCTGATTATTACTCTTATTATTGTCTCAATTCAATTCCCATTTCTTCCAAAGCTTTCAGGATCTTCTTCATAGCTGCAGATACATCGGCTTCCTCCAGGGTTCTGTCTTTTGCACGGAAGGTAATTGAGTATGCAACAGATTTAAATCCCGGTTTGATCTGTGCTCCCTCATAGAGGTCGAAGAGTTTGTAGCTTTCCAGATAAGCGCCGCCCTTCTTCTCGATCACCTCTTCAATCTGTCCGACAAGAATCTCCTTTGGAACAACCATACTGATATCACGACTTACCGCCGGATATTTTGCAATGCCTTCGTATTTTCTGTCAAATGTAGCGAGTTCCACGATTTCAGGCATATCAATCACTGCAACATAGGCACGTTCTCCGATTCCGTAATTATCTGCCACCTGCGGATGAACCTCGCCCAGATATCCTACAACTCTTCCTTCGTAAATGATGTTAGCCTGACGTCCCGGGTGCAGGAAGTTCTTTCCGGCATTCGGATCGTAGGTCTCTTTCTTATGAAGACCTACTTTTTCGAAGAACTCTTCTACGATTCCCTTCATACTGAAGAAATCGCCTTCTCCGTACATTCCAAGTGTAAACTGCATACGCTCGTCCGGAAGTTCCGTAAGCGGAAGGCTTTTCGGAAGATAAATATTTCCCATTTCGTACAGGCGTACATTTTTATTTCTTCTGTTATAATTAGTTGCCAGAGAAGTCAGCATACCATTGAGAGAAATCGTTCTCATAATACTGTAATCTTCCCCAAGCGGATTCATGATCGGAATTGCCTGACGAAGCACATCATCCTCATCAAGGAGTAATTTATCAAATACCTTCGGGCTTTCAAAGGAATAGGTCATTCCCTGACTGAAACCACAGAATTCAGCAATATCCTTTGCAACATCTTCCACTCGATTCTTGAAGGAAAGCTTACCGGTAGTAGCTTCGCCGCTTGGGAGGGTAGTCGGAATGTTATCATATCCGTAGAATCTTGCAACCTCTTCTGCAAGATCGGCAAGGCGGAATAAGTCATGACGGAATGTCGGTGCAATCACTTCCTTCGCGTCAGCGTCATATTCCAGTCCGATTTTTTCAAAATATCCGAGCATATCCGCTTCCGGAATATCGGTTCCCAGAAGTGCATTGATTGCATCTGCGTCAAACGGTACTCTTACCGGCTCTTTCTTCTTGCCATAAACATCTACCATTCCTCCGACGACCTCACCTGCTCCCATTTCTTCAACCAACTGGCATGCGCGGTCGATGGCTGCCTGAGCATTGTTCGGATCCAGACCTTTTTCGAATTTTCCGGAAGCATCGGTACGAAGTCCGACTTTTTTGCTTGATTTACGGATATTGGTTCCGTCAAAGCAGGCTGCTTCAAATAACATGGTCTGAACATGATCGGTGATCATGGAGTTTTCGCCACCCATGATACCGGCAATACCTACTGCCTTTTCCCCGTCACAGATCATCAGGACGGAATCGTCCATTTCACGTTCCTGCCCATCCAGTGTGACAAATTTCTCTCCCTTTTCAGCATTACGAACTACAATCTGATGTCCGGCAATCGTATCCAGATCGTATGCATGCATCGGCTGTCCATATTCTTCCATAACATAGTTGGTGATATCAACCAGGTTGTTGATCGGGCGGATTCCAACGGAAGCCAGTCTTCTCTGCATCCATTTCGGAGACGGGCCAATCTTAATATTCTTAACAACTCTTGCGCAGTAACGCGGGCAAAGATCTGTATTTTCCACACGCACTTTGATATAATCGTTAACGTCCTCATCGTTTCCGGTCGGAGTCACTACCGGCGGGTGAAATTCTTTGCCAAATGTCGCTGCCGCTTCTCTTGCAATTCCCACCACACTGAAACAATCTACACGGTTGGATGTGATTTCATATTCAAATACTACATCGTCCAGTCCCAGTGCCTTGATTGCGCTCTCTCCTACAACCGCATCGTCACCGAAGATATAGATTCCATATTCCGGTGCTTCCGGATACATATTTCTGTCAGAGCCGAGTTCTTCGATCGAGCACATCATACCGCAGCTCTCTACTCCGCGGAGTTTTCCTTTCTTGATCTTGATTCCTCCGGCAACTCTCTGTCCCGGCTCATGTCCACCGGCAACGCGTCCGCCGTCCAGAACGACCGGAACTTTGTCTCCTTCTTTTACGTTCGGTGCTCCGGTAACGATCTGTACTGTCTCTGTTCCCACATTGACCTGACAGATAATCAGTTTGTCGGCATCCGGATGTTTTTCAATTTTTTCAATCTGACCGATTACAATTTTATCTAAATCTGCATCCAGCTTTTCATAACCTTCTACTTTGGTTCCTGAAAGCGTCATTGCATCTGTATATTCCTGGGCGGTCACATCGAGGTCAGGAACATACGCTTTAATCCATGATAATGAAGTATTCATACTTTTTCTCCTCTTTATTTGTTTGTGTCTGGTAAGCTCGATTCGCTTCGCTCTCTCGCTGAATGTTTTTCTCCGCAGTGCTAAGCTCGATTCGCTTCGCTCTCTCGCTGAATGTTTTTCTCCGCAGTGCTAAGCTCGATTCCGCTTCGCTCTCTCGCTGAATGTTTTTCTCTGCAGTGCTAAGCTCGATTCCGCTTCGCTCTCTCGCTGAATGTTTTTCTCCGCAGTGCTAAGCTCGATTCGCTTCGCTCTCTCGCTGAATGTTTTTCTCTGCAGTGCTAAGCTCGATTCGCTTCGCTCTCTCGCTGAATGTTTTTCTCCGCAGTGCTAAGCTCGAATCCGCTTCGCTCTCTCGCTGAATGTTTTTCTCCGCAGTGCTAAGCTCGATTCCGCTTCGCTCCTTCTCGCTTTACGGGCTTCGCCCTATGAAAAAAGCCGGATAAGCATTCGCTTGTGTGCAAGCACCCGCGTATGCTTATCAGTCTTTTTTCGCACTGCTCATTGCCAGCGCTAAAATTGTCTCAAAAATCTAATATCATTTTCATACAGCAGCCGCATATCATCGATTTCGTATTTCAGCAGTGCGATACGTTCGAGACCTACGCCGAATGCGAAGCCGGTGTATTCTTCGGGGTCAATGCCGCACATTTCGAGGACATGTGGGTGTACCATTCCGCATCCGAGGATTTCGATCCAACCGGAGCCTTTGCAGAAACGGCATCCTTTGCCGCCGCATTTGAAGCAGGAAACGTCTACTTCGGCGCTTGGTTCGGTGAATGGGAAGTGGTGCGGGCGGAACTTAGTCTTGGTTTCGGGTCCGAAAAGTTCTTTTGCGAATACTTCTAATGTCCCTTTCAGGTCAGCGAAGGAAATGTTCTTATCAATGACAAGTCCTTCGATCTGATGGAAGGATGGTGAATGGGTTGCATCTACTTCGTCGGAACGGAAAACGCGTCCCGGGGAAATCATACGGATCGGAAGTTTGCCCTGTTCCATTACACGTGCCTGAACCGGGGAGGTCTGGGTACGCAGTACGATTTCTTTATTGATATAGAAGGTATCTTGTTCGTCTTTTGCCGGATGATCTGCCGGAATGTTTAATTTTTCGAAATTGTATTCGTCATATTCGATCTCCGGTCCTTCGATCACTTCGTATCCCATTCCGATGAAGATACGTTCTACTTCTTCTAAGGCGATCGTATTCGGATGGCGATGTCCTACCATATTCTTTTTGGAAGGAAGTGTGACATCGATTACTTCCTGTTTTAATTTTTCTTCACGGATCGCAGCATCCATCTTCTTCTTGGTTTCTTCAAGGAGCTCTTCGATTGCTGCTCGGGTCTCATTGACAAGCTGTCCTACCTTCGGACGCTCCTCCGGTGCTACATCCTTCATTCCTTTTAAAACTGCGGTGAGTTCTCCCTTTTTTCCAAGAAATCTCACACGTACATCATTCAGTTTTTCCGGTACATCAGAAGCCTGAATCTGTCTGATCGCCTCTTGTTTGATGCTCTCAAGTCTTTCTTTCATAATTTCCTCCTTTTGACAACTAAATAAAGGTCAGCCGGACCTTTTTGACATTTGCATGGCAAAAAAAACTCGTCCCCTGATAGGGACGAGAAACTCGCGGTACCACCCTGTTTCCTGCTCAAATGAACAAGCACTCGGACTGCGTAACGTGCAGGGACGTCGTTCTCTACTGATACTTTCAAAAACGCAGCTCGCGTGGGAAATTCGATTCCTGTCTGAACCCGAGGGAACTTACAGCCGGAGATCCCCTCTCTCTGTTGGAAAACAGTGCTCTACTTACACGGTCTAAGCCTTTTCAACATATACCTAATTATTGTAACATATGTTTTTTTTATGTCAAGCTGTTTCCCCACTCTTTTTCTTATTTTCCTGCCATATACAATTAAGCAAGCCACCAAGAAGTATCGCATACATGCAGAAATACAGCCACAGCATAACAAGAATAATTGCCGTCATACTTCCGTATAATCCGCTGAACCCCTGGAATATAGTCAGGTACATCGAAAAGATGAACGAAATCACCTGCCATCCCACTGCGGTAAAGACTGCACCGGGAATCTGTTCTCTAACCCGTACCTTGTGGTTCGGAAGAAACCGATAGATCATAAGAGAAAATCCCAGCAGGATTGCAAACGTTATAAATGTACGCATCTCAAGAATCGACTCCGTTGTCTCTTTCATAAATGGAAACCGGGTATTGATAAACAGGCTTATGCTATTTCCAAACACAGACAGTACCAGTCCGAGTACGATCGCAATAATAAACAATATGGTATAAAAAGATGCCCGGATCCTCATAAACACATAATTTCTTGTTTCTCGAATCTCATAACTATAGTTCAATCCGTTGCTCATCGCAAGTACGCCTTTTCCTGCCGACCAGAGTGCAACAACTGCAGTGACCGGAATAACAGTCCGTGATTGATTATAAACCTGATTCACAATGCCTATAATAAAATCCTGCATATTCTTTTCCGGGAAGACCATTACCATTGCCGTCATTACGTCCGCTTTCGTAACCGGAGTATACTGTACGATCGTAAGTAGAAGCAGAATGATCGGAATCAGACTTAAAATAAAGAAATAAGCTGACTGAGCTGCATATGCACCGGTATGATTCCTGCCGATTCGATTTGATAGTGCCATTGCCCGTTTTATATATTTTTTCATATAACCACTCCGTTATCGCGCACATATTTAAAAGGCAGCCGCCTTAGCAGCTGCCTTTTTCTCTTTTGTTTCCCCCGAAATGCCGTTGACCGTTTTTTGACTCCTAGCCATAGCTAGGTGGGCGACCGCATCTGCTTTTCTGCCTTCCCCTGCGCGATGAGGGCTTGACATATTACAGAGATATAGGAATCCCGTTTAAAGTTTTGTAGGTTCAAAAATACGGATATATCGAACATCCCAGGTTTCTAAAAACAATTATAGCGTATTATTTATTTTTTTTCAACTCTAATACTGTAAATCTATCTTTTCCTTTTATTTTTTATATGACATCTTCGTTTCCGTCAGGTTTATCCTCTCTTGGTGAAACGAACAGTCCGCTCTTACCACCGCTTTTACGACATAGATAGATTTCCCCGATTTCCATCGATTTATCCACAGCTTTACACATGTCATAAATTGTCAGCAGGGCAACGCTTACTCCGGTCAAGGCCTCCATTTCCACACCGGTCTTTCCGACAGTGCGTGCCGTACAGGCTGCAATAATCGAGCAAGTATCCTCATGGAGTTCAAAATCAATTTCCACCTTACTCAGATTAAGAATATGGCAAAGCGGTATCAGATCCGATGTTTTCTTCGTTCCCATGATGCCGGCAACACGGGCAACCTGAAGCACATCCCCTTTCTTCATCTGACCATCCCGCACTTTTTGAAAGCATTCCTTGTTCATCAGAATCCTTCCCCGGGCAGTTGCTTCTCGTAAGGTATCCTTTTTTTCACTCACATCAACCATAATGGCATCACCGTGAGTGTTAAAATGTGTAAATTCCGCCATTTTTATTCTCCTCTTACGAATCCTGGAAATATTTCTTATTCAGACGGGAAATCGTAACTCCAAACCAGATCAGAACGACAAAAGGAAGTATCATAAACACTGCAAGTAAAGCGCCGACTTCCACGACATATGTATTTACAAGCTCAATCACACCATATGCGGTGATGACGGTTCCAAACAGCAGCATCTTCGGAAATACTTCTTTAATATACCCCACCTTGTCACGGCACTTGTCCGGGTCGATTGATTTCGGAAGCAGAATGCTTGTATTAATCAGCCCTTTTACCTTCAATTGAAAGCAGGCATAGAAAACATAGATTCCGCAAGCCAGCCCGATTACTCCGAAAACCACATTGATATCACTCATCGTTCTTCGTCACTCCTTTTAATTAATCTACACCGAGTACAGCTTTTACGGATGCTTCCATCTGATCGATATCACATTCCGTAGTGTGACGAATCTCTGCATTTCTTATTTCTTCAATCGCATTCGGTATATCCATCTGTGAAACTTTATGAAGTTCATCGATCAGTTCAAATTCCTCCATGGCATCATAGGACGCGTCAATTGCAGTCATAACACTTCTTGCAAATTTATAAGGACTTGCCGTAGAAGCAATCACCGTCTTTGCCGTATCTCCGGTATTCTTTCTGTATTCATTGTATACGGATGCAGCAACTGCTGTATGGGTATCGATCACATACCCCGTATCCGTGTAAAGATCATGAATCGTCTGTTTTACCTGTTCTTCAGTAGCATACCCTGCCTCAAAATCCGCCAGATTCTTTTTCATCTCTTCCGTAATCGCATACACTCCTTTTGATTTGAGGTCGTTCATCAGCTCCTGATCCTTCTTTGCGTCTCCACCCGCGATCTGGTAAATCAGGCGCTCCAGATTGCTTGAAATCAGAATATCCATGGACGGTGAAGTCGTCAGAATAAACTCTCTGTTTTTATCATAAGTACCGGTTTGGAAGAAATCATAGAGTACTTTATTCTCATTCGATGCACAGATCAGTTTCGCAATCGGAAGTCCCATATTCTTCGCATAATATGCAGCAAGAATATTTCCGAAATTACCGGTCGGTACGACAACATTGATTTCTTCACCTTCCTCAATTTCTCCATTCTGCAGCAGTTTACCATATGCATACACATAATAAACGATCTGCGGCACCAGACGTCCGATATTGATCGAATTAGCGGAAGAAAACTGATATCCCGCCTGATCCAGCTCTTTCGCCAGCTTTTTGTTCTCAAACATCGCTTTCACACCGCTTTGCGCATTATCAAAATTTCCATGGATCGCAATGACAGATGTATTGTCACCTTTCTGTGTGACCATCTGAAGCTCCTGAACCTTGCTCACGCCATTCTTCGGATAGAACACGATGATCTTCGTTCCTTCCACATTCGCGAAACCGGCCAGCGCTGCCTTCCCTGTATCTCCGGAAGTAGCAGTCAGAATCACGATCTCATTTTTCACCTGATTCTTCTTTGCAGAAGTTGTAAGAAGATGCGGAAGAATGGAGAGTGCCATATCTTTAAACGCAATCGTTGCCCCATGATACAATTCCAGGAAATACGCGTCATGTGCCTTTGCAAGCGGCGCAATATCCTCTGTATCGAATTTACTGTCATATGCTTTTGTAATACAGTTCCTAAGCTCTTCCTCTGTAAAATCGGTCAGGAACTCTTTCATGACTGCATATGCTGTTTCCTGATAGTTCATATTCTTAAGTTCCCCAAGGCTCACCGGAAGTTTTGGAATCGAAACCGGGACGAATAATCCTCCGTCTTCTGCAAGCCCTTTCAGGATTGCCTGGGAAGCTGTTACTGTCTTTTCAGAATTTCTGGTGCTCTTATAAAGTAGATTCATGATTCTTCACCCTTCTTATGTTTTCTTTATTATCGCACAATTATATCATACCAAAACCATTTTAGCAAATTCAAATTCATCTTTTACAAACATTTGTCTTTTCTGTACACACACTCTATAATCGACATCTTATCGGACGACATCATTTTCGTGTATTATTTTTCATTTTTCTCATATAATATTTGCAAATATCAAAGAAGCCTTGGGGGACTCTTATGAACAGACATCTTTACCACTACACCATTGCCGGGATTCTTTTTACGGCGATTGCCGGAACACTCCTTCATTTTGCATATGAATACAGTATGGAAAATCCACTCGTTGCTATGTTTGCTCCGGTAAATGAATCCACATGGGAACATATGAAGCTTGTGTTTTTTCCTTCTTTTCTCTATATGATTGCAGGATGGCCATTCTTCATGCGCTCCTATCCTTTCTATTTTCAGGCATATATGACCGGCCTCTTTACCGGTACAATATCCATGGTCATCATTTTCTATACCTACACGGGAATCTGGGGGAACCATTGTCTGATTCTGGATATCCTTACTTTCCTTGCCAGCGTGATCATTACCTTCTCTCTGAGCTATCAGCTTGTCATTCAAAACTGTCATCTGCTTCCTCTGCCCTTATTGATCTTTCTGGTCGTTCTTTTCATGATCTGTTTCTTTAGTTTCACCTTTTCTCCCCCTGAAATTGCAATTTTCGACACGTTTCGTGCCAAATAAGAAAAAATATTTATCGAAATTTATCTATTTTTATCGAAAATTGTATTTTGTAATAATTTTAAAGTATTGTATAAATAGTTCATTTAGTCGGGAGGTGCACGGAGGAGGAATTTTATGGAAACAGCTTTACTACTGTTAAGAAAAATTGGAATGCGCTCCAGCTATGCCGGTTTTAACTATCTTGCATGTGCAGTAGCTCTTGTTTTCGAGCACCAGGAATATCTGAGAAAAGTTACCAAGAACCTTTATGTTATGGTCGGTAAAGAATATGGCGTTTCCAATGTCTGTGTAGAAGCAGCTATCCGCACTTTAATCACCAGTTACTGGAACCAGAATGAAGATAAAATACTGGCACCCATTCTGGGATATCCTCTGTTTGAAAAACCAACTTCCAGTGAATTCATCTCCATATTAGCCGACTTTCTACGTGACCATCCCGATTTCGGTGAGCAGGCAAAAACATATTAACAACAGAAAGGCAGAGACCCGCTCTGCCTTTCCTTATGCTTCTCTTATAATGTTTTTGCTCTCCATATAGGTTGCAAGGAAATATCCCCCATAAACCAGGATCAGAAATACTGCAGTTGCAATAACCGACGGGAGCATTTCCCTCGTTTCCACCTGAACAGCTACAATCTTTAACGCAAACCGGATCCCGAATATGGAATGAACGACTGCCAGGATCAAAGGTGCCATAAAGAAAATACCGATCTGCCGAAACAGCGTCTGATGAATCATCTTTTCATCCATTCCGATTTTTCTCAGAATCGTATAACGGTGGCGATTATCGGAGTTCTCTGTAAGTTCCTTGAGTGCCAGTATCGCAGAGCTTGCGATCAGGAAAATGATCCCCAGATAAATAGCGATAAAACTGATGATGGTCGATAGCCCTTTGCTGGATTCGATGATCGAAATTTTGGATACCCCGTCCAGCCGGATCTGTTTCTCTTCCAGATTTTCCATAAGCTCATGATCCCCGTCGCCGTAATTTGTGAACATCGCTTCGGTCTGATATTTCTCTTCTTTTGTATCCGCATTGTAATCTGCCATGAGATAATATCTTTCCTTCATATCTTCACTGAGGGGACAGCTGTCCGGTACAACCATCAGGCCGGTATTAGTATGACTAGTGGAGATCACAAGATAGCCTTCCTGGCATTCCGGATATCTGGAATGATATACCTTTCCGCCAATCGCAACTTCACTGCCGTTTTTCAGCGCCATGTCTCTCAGATTCTTCATATTATCAAAATCACACAGCACGAGATATTCATCTTCCGCCAGTTCATATTCCCTGTTGCCATAGAGCCGTGCGATCTTGTTATAATCGGACAATTTTATGATTTCCTCCGCCGTGTCATACATAAGCATCGGATAGTTCTCTTTTGCACTTTCTATCACGCTCTGAAGTGAAGTCTCCCATGTCCACTCCGTCGACGTGTAAGTAGCAACTTCCGTCACATCCTTCAGTACCTTCATATCCAGCCCGTTTTCCTTCAGTGTGTCACTGATCGGTTTTTGGGAATCCTCGATCTGTAGCTGTGTGTAATTTCCATTGTCCGGAAGATTCGCTGTTTTATACAGATTAAGGTCTACCGGTGTCATCTCCTCCAGATCCTGCGTCAAAACCCGGTTCAGCGAAAGCGCAGTTGAGAGGACCGTAATCGTCATAAACAGCAAAAGACAGATGATCGTCATGCTGACGACCGTCGTATTGATCCGGTTGTGAATCTGCCTCAGCACGAAAATATTCGAATCCTTCAGATACAGCTCTTTTCTCATCTGTACCACCTTCAGGGCAAGTCCCGATACCGACCAGAAAATCAGGAAGGTCGATACGATTCCCATGAGAATCGGAATAACCAGCTGATTCATAAGATCCAGCTGTGTAAGTCCGCCCGTCACCATATAATATGCAGTTCCCAGTGTGACAGCCGCCGCCAGAAACACCAGCACACAGATTACCGGATTCTTCATCCGAACCTTTTCGTTCTTCTTCTCCGCACTGATCAGATCGATCAGTTTGTATCGAGAAATGATAACGATATTCAAAACCATCGAAGCCGCATACATCACGCCAAAATATGCACAAGTCTTCCAGCAGGCCGCCTCGGAAAATACAAACTGATATTCACTCATATCCGCCTGGAACAGTTTCGCAACCAGAATTGACATCAGCTGAGATCCGAACACGCCGATCACCAGCCCCACCACAAGAGAGATCAGACCGATCAGAAACGTTTCCCCGAGAAGGATCCCCGAAATCTGCCTTTTCCCCATTCCAAGCGTCATGTAAAGTCCGAATTCCCGCTTTCTTCTCTTAATCAGGAAATTATTGGCATACACGATCAGAAATCCCAGGATTACCGCCACAAATACAGACACATAATTGATCATCCCCACCATCAGTTTCACGATCTGGCGCGTTGAGCTGTTGACCACAAGCATGGCCTCCTGGCTGTCCAGTGAATTGAACATATAGAAGATCGCCACGCCCAGGATCAGGGTCAGAAAATAAATGGTATAATCTTTGATACTCTTCCGGATGTTTTTTACCGACATCTTAAATAACATCGTTCAATTCACCTCCCAGAAGCGTGACAACCTCAATGATCTTTTCAAAAAACTCTTTACGTCCTCCTGTTCCTTTCATGATCTCATTGAAAATCCTGCCGTCCTTGATAAAAAGGATCCGATCCGCATAACTTGCAGTAAATGCATCATGCGTGACCATCAGGATTGTCGCATCCATCGAGCGGTTCAAAAGCTCCATATTTTCCAGAAGCTGTCTCGCCGCCTTGGAGTCCAGCGCGCCGGTCGGCTCATCCGCCAGGATCAGCTGCGGATTTGTGACGATCGCTCTCGCCGCCGCGATCCGTTGTTTCTGTCCACCGGACACCTGATAGGGATATTTCTTCAGGATATCCGTGATTCCAAGCTGCATGGCTATCTGATTCACCCGTTCTTCGATCTCCACAGGTTTCACTCTCTGAATCGTTAGCGCCAGCGCAATATTCTCATAAGCCGTGAGCGTGTCGAGAAGATTAAAATCCTGGAAAATAAATCCCAGCTCTTCTCTGCGGAATTTGTTCAGTCCATTTCCCTTTAAACGGGTGATATCCATCCCATTGATGAAAATGTGCCCTGCCGTCACCCTGTCGATCGTGGAAATGCAGTTAAGCAGCGTCGTCTTTCCGCTTCCGCTGGCTCCCATGATCCCCACAAATTCACCCTTATCCACCGAAAAACTGATCTGATCAATGGCCTTTGTAAGATTGGATTTATTTCCATAATATTTTTCGATTTCCTTTACTTCTAATATGTGTTTCATATGATGTGTTCCTCCTTTTCGTAACTCCATCATAAGCTTTTTCTCTCTTACCAGCCATCGATACAGCTTACGAAAACCTTACGAAATCGTAAGCTTTCTTCTTATTCGGTCAATGAAAAGCTGCTCTTCGGGAAAATCAGTTTCACCAGACATCCGTTTCCTTCTTCCGATGTAAGCGTAATTCCAAGCCCCAGCTTATCGCAAAGTTTCTTGCAAAGATACAGTCCTATTCCGGTCGATTTCTTTCGGCTCCGCCCGTTGCTCCCGGTAAATCCTTTTTCAAATACTCTTCCGATCTCCTCCGGTCGGATTCCAATGCCGTTATCCCAAATGCCGAGAATGGTCTGCTCTTTTCGTTCTTCTGCCGAGAAGCGTATCACAGCACCTTCCTCTTTCCGGTATTTCATACTGTTTGAAATGATCTGATTCAGGATAAACTGACACCATTTTGCATCTGTGAACACGGTTTGATCGGAAATATCGATCTCAATCCGGATCTTTTGCCGGATCAGACTCTGCCGATTCTGCTTCACCGCTTCATTTACAATCTGCTTCAGCTTACATTCTGCCACAAAATAGTCTTTATTCGCGTGACTGCTCCTTGCATAATAAAGCGCCTGTTCCACATACTGTTCAATCTCCGTCAGTTCTTCCTCGATACTTCTCGTCACCTCACTGCGGTTGTTCTCGATAATCATCTTCGAAGTCGCGATCGGAAGCTTAATCTCATGGATCCACAGTTCAATATACTCCTTGTACTCTTCCTGGATCTGCTTGTAAACATTCACATTTTCCGCCATCGACTTCCCCACATCCTGCAGGATCTCCCGAAGCTGCTCCTCCTCCACACAGGATGTCTCGGGAAGCATCTCCATGATCAGATATTTTTCCCGAAGTTTCTCCATTTTCTCTGCAGTTTCCAGATAAAATTCCTTTTTGGAACGGAATTCCAGATATGTACCCAACAAAAATAAAAGCAGGATACTCACTCCCAGATACAGTCGTATCACCCAGTGCACCGGATAAATCAGAAGGAAAATCTCTCCGGTTGCCACCGCGAAGATCAAGAGCACAAGCGTCTTCCACCTATCTTTTAAATATCTTCCAAAGCTCATGTTATCGCCGCCTCCCGTTTTCTATATTTTCTTATACGGATAAAAGATATCCCTGCCCTCTCTTTGTCACAATGACATCCTTCATTCCGATTTCTTCCATCTTCTTGCGTATTCTCGTCATATTTACGGTCAGGGTATTGTCATCGATAAATGCCTCATTGTCCCACAGTTCATTCATGATATCTTCTCTGGACACGATACTGCCCTTGGACCGGATCAGACATTTCATGATCTTCAGTTCATTTGCAGTGAGCTCTACTGCCTTCCCATCTTTCTCCACCTGACTCTTCGACAGATTCAGTACAAAACTTCCACAGCTAATCCGATCCTGCATAGCCAGATTTCCGGTTCTTTTCAAGATACCCCTGATCTTCGCAAGAAGGATCTGCGTGTTAAATGGCTTCGTCACATGATGGTCCGCCCCATAATGCAGGGATAAAAGTTCATCCATCTCACTGTTTCGGCTGGTGATCATAATGACCGGAACATCCGACGCCTTCCTGACCTCTTTCAGCAGATACTCCCCGTCAACATTCGGAAGGTTGATATCCAGCAGGATCAGATTCGCATCCGCGCCGAGAATCTCCTCCAGCGTCCGTTCGAAATTCTCCAGTCCAAATGCCTCATACCCATTTCGCTGTAGGAATATCTCCAGCTCATGTCTTAATTTTTCATCATCTTCAACAATCAATATTTTCTGCATAACATCACTCCAATTTTGTCAGATTCAGATTCGCCCCGAACAGCATTTTGATAATCCATACAAAAAACAGAATCACAAGTATCGGGATAATGCAGGAAGTTACCAGCATGATCGCAAGCGATTCCAGGAACTGATTCAACATCTGCTCAGCCTGTTCGGTAATTCCGGACACCCCGTCTTTGATCTTCGAGAAAATCCCCGTTGAGCTTTCCTCTTCTTCCGCACTCTCCTCCAATTCTTCCGCCGTTTCTCTCGCCGAATCAATGGTCTCGTTGATGGAAGACTGGTATGTTGCTTCAATCAGATTTGACACCTTGACACTTGCAGGGATAATCAGAACGATCGCACACGCAAAAGCCAGCAGTTTATTTGCCATCCTCCTGCATGCCCTTCCTTTCACAAAAACGCTGGACGAATACAGCACACACGCGGCGGGAATCAAAACCACGAACGCCGCATATCCCGTAATAGTGACCAGATACTTTTCCAGATAAATCGCACAGAGAACGATGAGGAAATAGCCGCTGAGATCGGCAAGCTTCTCCGCGATCGGCGTCGCTGTATCGCCCGGAATCAGAGTAATCGCCGCCGAAGTTGCCGTTGAAGCCGCAGTGAGCTCCATGACCGTCGTTTTCTTCTCATCCAATGACCGGATCGTATTCGCATGTAACTCCGGGGAAGCTGCATATTTTGCTAACACAAAGATCGAAATGAAGGCGATTAAAAGCGGAATCACGAATTTTACAATTTTTGTCGTCGTATTTTTCATTTTGTTTGTTCCTTTCTGAGATGAATTTGTTCCTTGCCGATTTGATCTTGATAAAGATTTTGTCTTTGAATTTATTCTATAACAGAACTGTAGCCTGTGGCAACCGGTTCTTTGTGAACACTCTTATCTACTCATCCCGCCACCTATAGAGATAGGAGATTTCCTGCTATATCTTGTTAAAGATAATTAAGAATCAGAATAAAAAAACGTAAGGACTTCTTAAAATAGAAGTTCTTACGTCATCATAATAAGCAGATAACGGGAGTCGAACCCGCCTTTCCAGCTTGGGAAGCTGGCGTTCTACCGATGAACAATATCTGCATGCTATTAGTATAGCATTTTGAGGAAAAATTTCAAGCATTCTTTTAAAATGATTAGAAAATAATACATGTTGTCATAAAGCTCATACTTAACACCCTACCACACATCCGAGCCCATCATGAACCATATCGTCCCACTCAAACATTCCTTGCACAGTCCCTCATTTTTCTTTTCTCCTGTCGTAGCATATTATATTGTGAAATGCCATAGATTTGCGTTCATCTTCCGGCTCCTCTTCCTCAGCATTTTCCATATACCGCTTCCAGCAGGCCCGGCATACCATCGTTCCCTCCGGCACATACTCTCCACAACATACACAATAATCCAAACCATTCACCTCCGGTATAAAGTATATGCCGAATAGGATTATGAATATTCATATTCAAAGGATGCCCGTTCCGTCTCGAAAGCAAATACAGATTCCCCCTGAATGTGTAATCGGTAAAATGCACGGCAAGATGCGCTTTCATGAATAGTCCGCACCATATTTCCCAGCTCCGGCGCTTTCAAAGGATAACCACCGGTTTCCAGAAGTCTTACTTCCAGCTCCATCCCTTTTTGTACAACCCGAAGTCTGCCATCTGCATTTTCAACCACTCTCGCACCCAGATACGTCGCAAATCGAAATTCTTTTCCACGCCACCAAACAATTCCTATAACACCAGTAAAAGAAATGCTTTTCCCTATGAAAGGAAATCCCAGTACCGGAATTTCCGCCACAGACAGCATCAACGAACCTACCCGAAAGAAGCAATGGGTCCAGACATATTTCTTCGGAAATGAATAGCCGCGGTCTCCCTCCCAATACCCCAATGCATGGTCAAATTCATAACTCTCACCATTCAGCATGATCCTTCCAAAAACCGAATGCTGCATACTCCAGACACTGTGGCAGCACTCCATAAACGGAGCCAAAGAAAACGGCCCCATAATATCATATTTCAGCGGAGTCAAAGCACCATAACTCAGCCTGCCCTCCACAGCCAGTTCCTCAGTATGAATCGAGAGTTCCATACCATAAAGGCTAAAATGATTCCGACCAATATCAATGCACTTATTTTTTCTACTGAATTTCTCAGCGGGAAATGTCTCAATCCATACCTGACTGTCCGTTATAAGCTGAATAGAACACGTAACTTTTCCTCCGACCTGATGTTATGCGTCTGGTTCTGGTTCTCCGGTTCCTTTTTGTGGGTTATACTGTTGAACTCGTTCAGGTTCTTTTGTCGGTTTTGTCTTTCCTTCTCTATTTTATTTGTGTTCAAAATAATCACCTCAAAGGATAGTTTGAACATTTTTTTTAGAAATATACAAAAGGGGTGGCTGGGGGACGGGTTCATAGTCACTTAACAGCTACACATTCTTTCTTCCATTAACTTCTCCACAATCTTCTTCTCGTCATAATCGGCAGTATCTTCTATCACATCACATATTCTCTTTATTTCAGGAAGTTCCCTCTCCAGCTGATCAGCTATTGTCTCCGGAGTGAGTCCCCTTTTCATCTTCCTGCATACTTGGCTTACTAAAAGAACCAGTTCACCCTTTCTTTCGCCTTTTTTCTCGCCTTCTAATTCTCCCTCTTCTCTCGCATAAGCCAGTTCTTCCCACTTCTGCATAAGCTTCACTCCTACCTTTTCCGATTCCTTAACTGTTCGGACTCTGTCATGAATCTTCTTTATTTTCTCACTCTTTACCTTTTCGGCTACTTCATCTGTCGTATGATTGATGTATTCCATCAATTCCAGAAATTCTTCTGTAAAGCCTTCCGGATTCTTTCCTTTCGTATTTATGAAAATGCGTCTTGCGCCATCATCCAGCCTCAGTTCCGGCACTTCTACGCATCTCTCTTCAAACGTATAGCGGTACAATTTATACCCGAATATGTCAAACGGCGATATCAGTATTTAGGTATTCTTCTTCTGCATTTCCATCCGAAAAACATTCCCCGCCTCATCCGTAGCTATTACATCAAGGCGAATGGAGCGTAATTCCGGCGAAATGCGCAGTTCCTTCTCAGTCTCCGATTCTCCGACCAATATGATCTTGCCATTCAGAATAATATCCACAATCAGATTGAAAATATCTAATTCCTCTACGGTCTCATCAAACAAAAACCGGTCTGTCAAATTCATTGCGTCCAGTTTTGTCTTTACCTCTGCCGGTGCAGTAATATTTTGTCCTTGCATATGTTTTCCTCCTTCTGCAATTGTCTTACAGGAAAACATATCACTTCCGGAAATTGTCTCTTCTTCAATATGAGATCCTGCATATTAATTATGGTAGTTTCAAGCAGGATTTTAAGAAAAGAAGTAGACGGAACTGAGTCCATAGACAGCGGTAATACCGCAAAGATAATCCTTTATGAAATTCGCATGCTTTGTTATTATCTTAGCATAGACAATAACTGTTTTCAATTATCATTCTCTAAAAAACACAGGCTTAAATCATGCTGCGCTCATCCGTTGCATACTGTCTCACCCATTTTTCAACGCGGGCAGCACCAAGTGGTTTTGTGAGTTCCGTTCTCCGTTTTCCCGCAGTCCGGACATTGTATCAAATCTTTGCCTGATACAAATATGTATTTGCAAGCTCCACAAGTCAGGTGGCTCATGCGTATCCTTTGCTCCTATTGCAACTCGGAGTGTAGATATTATTTTTGTAATTTCAAATTTTCTGATTTTAGGTTCTGCCTGCAAAGAGCCTGTTTCCCGGAAACAAAAAAGCCGGAGCAGACACAGCAGCACAGAATAAATCCGTAACTACCATATCCGCCCCGGCACACACTCACCGCAGTGGTACTGCTCATCAGCAGATGATTATTGAATCCTTGGGGATAACATACGCTTCGTTGTTATCTCCGCCTGAAACTTTTGTTTGTGACCCTTTGCCCGTTCCCTCGCCTTAGCTACCAGCCTTGGAATATCTGTATAGGGAACATGAACCTCTTTCCCAGCAGATTTCAGAGTCAAAAGAATATCCCCTTCAATCAGCCTTGCCCTACAGATCAGCCGGTTGTCATCTGTGCGAATCTCCAGACTATTTGCATACACCATTGTACATCATCCTCCATTTCTGTTTTTCTTCCGCAGAAAACAGAAACCCCCCGATAAGTATTTTTGTTCCTACGAAAGTAAGTCCAATTATACTTACCAGGGGTGTTATAAGGGGTGATATGACCCGTAACATCCATATAAAAATGACATAACTTGTAATTTATATCATATTTTCGTTACACGCACATAATAAGAGTTACACAGCCATCAATCTGCCTTCCAGTTCCTGATATTCTTCTGCCAGCAGCCTGATCTTCGCAGACTCCAGATGTTCCTTTGCCATATCTGCGGCACCATATTTTCTCAGCGCAACGATCAGCCAGTAGATGATGGACGGATTATCCGGTTCTACCGAGATGGCCCTGGTTGCGTATTCGTGCATGACACCATAAGCCTGCTTTTCATACAGCAGCTCCATCAGCATTTCGATTGCCGCCAGATACATCAGGTGAAACTTGGAGATATACGCAATCTGCCAATGTTCTGCACTTCCCGTCAGAAACATCTTCCCACGGTACAATTTCACGATTTCTTTCAGCGTATCTATTTTCTCCTGCTTACCCTGCATCTTCTTCGCCATATGATAGCCTTGCTCAAACCTCTCAAAATCGGTTTCGATCTTCAGGTTGGTATTGATCCTGTACCCATTCGGCGTTGTAACAATCAGATCGGTATCGGAGATAAGCCGAAATGCAGACCGGAAGCGATACAGCAATGTGCGGATGTTCCCGGTAGGATTGTCATATTCCTTATCCGGCCAGAGTTGCTCGGAAAGCTCTCTGGCAGACACACCTCTGTTCCGGTTTATCATCAAAAGCAGAAGGACTTTGCAGCACAGCGGGGATTTAAACTCCGCTTCGGTCAGCTTACCTTTGGAAGTATATATCTCCAAACCGCCAAACAGGTTGATGATGACTTCGTTATCCGTCTGTATCATCTTCGGCGCAACGCTCATCTTCATCCGGTCTAACAGCTTCTGTTCATTGACCTCCGAAACCAACGCATGCGAAAGTATCTGCAGCAATTCCGGACGGTGGAGATACCGCTTTGGATTGCGTACCATCAGGAAGCCTTTCTCCTTTTTATTGTAAGGCACTGCCAGAAGGGTTTCCGTATTGTGCTGGGAGAAAAGATTATATTCGCCGGGGTTCTCATTCCTGATATTCTCAGCACAATCAATGATGATCGGATGGTTATTTTCCAGCGCATCCATCCATCTTTCATATATCCCTACAACTCCGATTTCGTCAATTTTGGTTGCGCTCATACCGCCGGTTTTCCTGTCAAACCACCAGAACGGCATCCACAGCTTCAGCTTTACATCCACATCCAGCACTCCGCACCAGTCTGCGTCATAAAAATCACAGGCGGCAGCTAATGCACTCAGCCCGATCTCCTTCGGTTCTTTCATTCCATGCAATCTGTGTTCCAGATTTGTCAGGCATTCCAGAAATGCCTTTGCAAATATACTTGCCTCGTCCTCTGTCGCAACCTCCGTATTCTGTTCTTCCTGTACCACGGGGTGGGTCAGTTTTTCAACGGTGTTCTTCCATCTGTTAAATAGCGCCATTTCCGCCAATCCTCCTCGTTTGCTAATCTATATAAAAGACAGAGCCATCAAGTCCCCCTTGACAACTCTGTCTATCTCTTTCCAATCTGATACTTTCATCCTATGGCTGTCGGTATATTTTCCCGGCAATCCATAAATCCATGTTATGTATTGTTCGTCTCCGTAAGCTTCCTGCCCAAATTATCCCGGTAGGAAATCAATCTATCCAAAAAGCTAACGACCATATCCAGCATCTGCGGATCACACTGTGTCAATTTTGGGGCAATCTCTGTATTTATTTTGACTTCGGGGTTCGCATTCGGATTATCCATCACGAAGTAATCCATACTTTTCTCAAGTATAACACTGATCTTGAACAGCAACTCCAGAGAAATCCCGATTTTCCCATTTTCAATATTACAGATATGGGTTGGTGTGCAATCGCAAAGACCAGCCAGGTATTCCTGCGTTTGACGCTTTTCTTTCCTCGCCTTCTTGATCCGCTTTCCGATTAACGCTGTATCTAATGAGCATTGCTCAATTTCAGCCGTAGTCAGCATTGACACCCCACCTCCTATCCATTCCATTTGCATATTCATTATACTGAATTCCCTCTTTCTTTTGAATTATGTGATAACTCATATATTGATGTATGAAATCAGATTTTGTCGAAAAATTTGTGTTCAGACATAATTATTTATGTTTGACATCAGTTATTTGCCAGAGATCAAGAGAGAATCCGGTGTATCTCTGCAGCCGAAAAACCTCGAAGCAGATTGCGTTGCGGATAAAAAAACGCAAATCTGAACCGGGAAATCGAGTAGGAGGAATTTCTCCTAGATGAGAAATTCCGACCTCTCACACCACCGTGCGTACCGTTCGGTACACGGCGGTTCAATCAACTTAACAAGTAACACACCTTTCGGTGTAGTAATCTAACATTGAGATAAGTCCGAATTGCTTTAGTCTTTTCGGGCTTATTGCTCTTTGTATGTCTGTTTTAGAGCACACTCTTGCTATCGCTTTACCATTATAGGCAGTTCTATATGCTGCCCATTTAGGTATACCAAGTTTAACAAGGTTCTTTGCTCTATTCTGTGGAGTTTTCCAGTGTTTCCATATACACATGCGCAGACGATATCTGATGTTTCGGTCAAGTTCAGCGCAGAGCGATTTCATACGACCTATCTCAAAGTAGTTAATCCATCCTCTGATAAGCTGATTAAGTTTATCCACTTTGTAACTGTTGCTAACGCCCCAACTACGGCGGGTGAGTTCTTTCATTCTCTTCTTGAACTTCGCAACTGATTTTGCATGTGGCTTTGCCTTGTATTGCTGTGCGGTTTTGTCGTAGTAGAAGCCAAATCCAAGATATTTGAGTCCTTGTGGTTTATCTACTTTACTTTTGGTTACATTGACCTTGAGACCTAGTTTCTCTTCAATAAATTGATTTTATCGCAACATTGATACATCACTTCCTCTACGCAAAGAAACATATCAAATACAATAATACTCCCTTTCCATTCACCCTCTTTGCCGCGAAGAATCTGAAACACGCGGTCCACTTCCTCCACGGATCGTATTGAATTAACATGCACCCGCTTGTCAATGCGCATATTCCGAATAACTTCTTGTAAAACACTGTGGTTATTCACTGTGTAAAGTATGAATCCCTTATCGATATTTTTTACATATATATGTAGCTTCTCCAGATTCTTCTCCCACTCTTCACCCACATCAAATCTCCCCTTTTTCGCGCAGAAAATCCATTACCGCCGGATGAATTCCACACCATCTCGTCCCATTATACTCAATCACAACACCTCGCAGCAGAAGTCCCATCAATACTTCATCTGTTTCTGTCGGTTTAGGATCCTCATATATTTGTTTGATCTTTTTCAAATCACTTTCTATTCGTATAGCCCTTTCATATTCACTGTTCAGCATAATATAGGCCTTCTGGGCATGTTCAACCGTAATTCTGTTTTTTCTTTGCACCAATGCCTCAAATGCAGACTCACGAATCATCTGAAACAGATCTCTCAGTGCTCCTCCGGATTTCTCGATCATAAATGTCAGTGCATCTTCTTCAATTAGATCTAATTCCATTCTTTTTTTCACGATCTCTACAATCGTATTGATTCCTTCTTGATAGATTTGTTTATCCGGTCCCATGATTTTAATCATACTCAATAGCTGATAATTGTCAAAATCGTATTTTATCAAACTAAATTGTCTGTCATAAAGCAAAAAAATCGGGAAGGTTAATATCATGTTAACCTTTAACGAACAAACATAGAATCTTCATATATGGGTTATTGCTATAGCACAGATTTAATTTGATTTTCTCAATTGCATTTGTTCCTCTCGCCTCATAGGTATCCACATACAATTCATCAAACGTATTCTTTCCTAAAGGAAGAGGATTAAATACATTTATAATATCTTCCAATCTTTTCGCTTTTGCCATAAGAACAACCTCCAGCAATTTGCTACTGCACCTCATCTTAACTCCTTAAGTCATATCACAATCTCCCTGCTTCATCAAGTTAGGAAACCCTATAATCTAAGTATATGAAGCGTTTCTATCCTTTATTCATTGGAAATGACTGGGGGAAGAGGGAGAGACAGAGGGACAGGTTCCGTGACTCACAAGTGAGTCGCGGCACCTGTCCCCCTGTCTCTCATTCAGCCGCCTGCTTATCATCCCGACAGGCCGTCAATGCTTTATTATATTTCAGCTTCTTATCCCCGACAAGCTTTGCTGCGCTCAGAGGATAGTGATCCGGCAGGATCGCAGATGTCGCCTCCGGTTCCCAGTAGAAGATGCATATCTCCTCCTGGTCTTCCATCTCCTTCATCGCTTCGATGGCATCTTTCACAATTTTGTAACTTTCTTCTTCATCCTGATCCGGACCGCCGACTTCGGCGATCAGAACCGGTTTGTGGTATTTCTCAGAATACATTTTCAGCCATCCTGCGAGTTTTTCCTTGCTGCTTTCTATTTTTTGCCAGTAAGGATAGTAGGAAAATCCCAGGATATCGGTCTTCCCGTTTTGAGCGAAGAAATTATCCAGGAAGGGAACGCATTGTTCTTCTTCGACGACAGCGGCAAGATGTGTGACAACCTGGCTGTCCGGACATACTTCTTTTACAGCATCATATCCTGCGTTCAGGAAACGTACCAGTTGTTCCGGGGCCTTTTTCAGGTTTCCGTGGGGCCACATGATTCCATTGTTGATCTCATTGCCGACTTCGACCCATTCCGGATACACGCCACTCTCTTTAAATAAGGAAAGTACTTCTCTCGTATGTGCTGCAACGCGTTCGATGAGCTGTTCGTCTGTATCGTGTTCCCACGCCTTCGGCGGATCCTGAATTTCCGGATCTGCGAAATGGTCGCTGTAGTGGAAATCGATCATGAGCTTCATGCCCTGAGCTTTTACGCGCTTTGCCATATCAAGCGTGTTTTTTGCATCACAGAATCCCAGCATACAGGTTTCATTTTCTCTTTTCTGCCAGTATGCCGATTCCGGCGGGTTCACAAATACGCGTAAGCGCACGGCATTGACTCCCAGTTCTTTTGAGGCTGCAAGAATATCGGTTTCTTCTCCGTTTTCATTCAGCCATCGGTATCCCATGGATTCCAACTGTGATGCCCAGCCGAGATCCACTCCATAGACCATTTTCTTCATAATAAAGCTTTCCTCCTTATGTCAGCAGATGACTAATCGAAATCATATTTCGTAAATCTTTTATGCATTGCTTTATATTTGGTTCTGACCATCTCATTTCCTGCGAGAACCTCTTCTTCTGTTCCGGTAAACTGGCACCGCAGACAGTAATATTCGTCCTTCTCTTTATCGTAGAACATATCAATATCCAGATCTCTCATGAAACAAGACGGACATCTGTAATTTAATTTGCCTTTTCCAGCTTGAGCCATGTTGTAAAGACCTCCTTATCTGCAACTTTCTTCTTATAACCAAGAGTAAACATTGGAGAAAAAGCATATCCTTCACGAACATAACCTTCTCCGCCTTTTGATGCCTCCATAGATACTTTCGTCTCGATTGCAGGAATCACTGCGGATACCGCATCTGCATCCGCAAGGCTTTCTTCTCTGCATTTATATGCATAGATGATTTCTTTTGGATCTTCTCCTTCACAGCGAAGTACGATTCCATTCATATCCTCCGGATACTCGGTCGTTCCATAGCATGCTACCATATATTCGTTGATTTCTACCTGTGCTTCCGGATGACTCATTTCAAGAATCTCCCGTTCGATCCGTACCGTTCCGGTTCCTTCTTCGAAATACAGTCTGCTCTGAAGCTTCAGTGTCAGATCGTAGAATTCGATATCGACCGGATCCAGTGTCAGGATTCTGGTATTTCCTTCCTGTGAGAAATGTGCTTTCGTACGGCACAGACACAAGTCTACTTCTTCACCCTGATAGCAGATCTTTGCGCTTCGGATCGTTCCTTCTCCCGCATAATGTGTAAAGTAACCTGCACGGTACTTTTCCTGGATCAGGAATGGATAAGAAGCATCCTGCACATGTTTGGTTCCGATGCCGACTTCCCATTTCAGTTTGGCAGCATACGGTCTGAGGTCCACGATTGCCCCGCCTTGGTCCATATTGACACCAACTCGCATATATGGGTCTGTATACCAGAACAACTGCTTGTCAGAACCATAAAGGATGTCCCTCCAAAGAGCACATTCCGGCTCGGTGTAGGTCTTCTTCTCGCGGTAATAGTCAGCAAATTCAGACATGGTCATGTCGATCAGTTTGCCCTGTTTTTTCAGCTCGCCATAATATTTACAGCCATCGGAATAAGATTTCAGAAGCAACTCATACGGAGCTTCCCATCTTCCCATCTTATTCATCCAGCCCGGTCCGACGAACATCATGTTATACGCATAACCGTTGTTATACTTTTCCTGTGCACGATACTGATCGATCAGATTATACAGATATGGATATTCCCATGTCTTGGAATCATAGATCATACCGCGCAGCACGTTCTGCGGATGTGTACCGAAGTTGGATCCGTTACCGTCGTAGCATGCCAGAAGGTCTCTGGAAAGATGCGGGATCGCAACGATTCCGCTGTCCTCCGCCTCATTGGCCGCCGGTGCATGTGTGTTCTGTTTGGAAGGAATCCATGGCGCCCACGGACCACCGTCAAACAGTGTGTACCAGGAATTGTTACAGGTATGGTATGCTTTCGGACCTTCTTCCCAACAGGTAGCAATCGCACATTTTACAGAAGGATATGCTTCCTTAATGTAGTTTGTAAGATCCGCATCCATATAATAAGATCCTGTTGATTCCGGATAGAAGCCGAATCTTTCGTGGAATTTTTCAAAGACATCATCCACGATCTTCTTCTTGTCTTCCATTGAAAACATCCAGATACAGAAATCTTTTGTTTTATATTTTTCTCGGAACTGTTCACACGGAAGTCCGAGCAGCGAGAGTGCGATCTCGTCTCCATATTTCTCATGATCGTCTTTTGCAATCTGAACTGCTTCATCATTGAAAAGCGATGCATAGGTCATGTGGATCGTGACCTTCAGGCCATTTTCATGTGCCAGTCTTTGCTGTGTCTTGAAGATGTCCAGAGATTCTGTCAGAAGCTTTTTATCCCCGATATCTTCTTCTTTTCCATGACCGGTCACCGTAGCGGAATACTCCGGAACCATCTCAGGCCTGTGGATTACATTCAGAATGAATTCACCCATTTTTATTCCCTCCTAATCTAGTTATATCGAAATGTTGAAATAAGAATTTTTTCATGGTTTATTTTACCGCTCCGGTCAAACCTTCAGCGAACTGTTTCTGCAGAATGAAGAAGATTACCATCGTAGGAACTGAACAGAACAATACGCCGAGCATCAATACGCCGTAATCGGTCGTGTATCCGGATGCCAGGTTTGCAATCAGCATCGGCATCGTCTGCGCATTTGTGTCTGTCATGATTACCTTCGGCCACAGGTAGGAGTTCCATGCATTCATGAATGTTACTACTGCTGCTGCAGCGTAGGTTGACTTCATCATCGGCATATACATGCGGAAGAAAATCTGAATTTCTCTAAGGCCGTCGATTCTGGCCGCCTCCATAACATCGACCGGGAAGTTACGCGAGTTATTTCGGAACATCATGATCAAAAACGGAGTCGATATGGCCGGAAGGATGAAGCCCCATACAGAGTTCAACAGTCCCATTTTTGAAACCATCCGGAATAATGGAATCATCGTTGCCACACCCGGAATCATCATGGCAAGCAGAAGGATCGTAAATACAATATCTTTCTTCTTGTCATGATATAATTCAAAACCAAATCCTGCCAGTGAGCAGATGAGAAGCGCCAGAATCGTCTGCACGAATGCATAAATAAAGGAGTTCCACATCGTTCCCCAAAGGTCACGCCCGGCTGTAAGATTTGCAAAGTTTGTTGCGAGATAGGTTCCCGGAAGCAGGCGTCCCTGCGCTACATCGAAGGATGTATTTGTTGCTGCGGAAATCATCCAGTAGAACGGGAACACCGAAATAAATGATACAATTATGAGGAAAACATAGGTCGGAATCAACCGGCGCTGGATCATACTTCTGTTCTTTTTCTCAGTCACGTGTATCACCTACTTTCATGTTAATTAATGCCAGAATACCTACCATAATAAATACGAAGAATGCCATAGCTGTTGCATAACCGAAGTTGGCAACACCGGTACCGAACGTATTATTGTAAATATAATGTGACATTGTGATGGTCGAATTTGCAGGGCCACCGTTTGTAAGGTTTACAGACTCATCGAAGAGCTGCAGTGTACCGTTGATTGACATAATGAATGTCATGATGATTGTCGGTTTCAGAAGCGGAACCGTAATTCCCCAGAATGTCTTCCAGCCGTTTGCGCCGTCGATCTTTGCCGCTTCATATACCGAATATTCAATGTTCTGCAGGCCTGCCAGATAGAACACCATATTGTAACCGGTCCATCTCCAGATCAACGCGATAATGATAACCGCCTTGGCGCTGGTCGGATTTCCCAGGAAATTGTAGTTCTGTGACAGGATTCCCAGATTCACGAGAATCGTATTGATAAGACCTTCTGTAGCAAATAAAGATTTAAAAATCAAAGAGTAAGATACCAGCGCTGTTGCACATGGCAGGAAAACGCATGTACGGAAGAATCCTTTGAATTTCAGATCTCTGTTGTTCAAAAGCTGTGCCAGAAGAATCGCAAGTACCAGCATGATCGGAACCTGGATGATCAGATATAAAAATGTGTTTCCTACAGAACGAAGAAACAGTTTATCCGAAAACATTCTCACATAGTTGTTAAATATCGGCTGATTCCACTGCATGTTCGCACTGGAACCGGTCTTCAGTGACATCAGAAATGCACTGATCATTGGCCAGAAACTCATCACTGCAATCAATACAGTTGCAGGAGTAAGGAAAATCCATCCTGCTCTGGACTGTTTCTGAAGTAAAGTTAATCCTCTCTTCTTTTCCACTTTATGTCCCCCTATCGGTAAGAAAAGAGGGGAAAACGGAAAACGTTTTCCCCGTTTGCCTTAGCTCAATCCTAATATCTTTGAATTAGTTGCCCATTTCGTGATTCAACTGATCCTCAGCAAGCTGAAGTTCATCATCAATATTTCCGCCGTTGATAATGTTGATGATTGCAGCTGCAATCTGTGTACGGCAGGTATAGTGATAATCACTCTGTTCAATGGTCTGAACATGAGTTCCCATTTCTACGATCTTTGCATAGATTGGCTGGTCGTTGAAGAACGCAACACCCTGATTGTATACGTCAGACTCACCTGCCGGAGCATAACAAGAAATTACGCC
Organism: Bariatricus sp. HCP28S3_F11; assembly: GCF_052065395.1. Classification (NCBI taxonomy): domain Bacteria; kingdom Bacillati; phylum Bacillota; class Clostridia; order Lachnospirales; family Lachnospiraceae; genus Bariatricus; species Bariatricus sp. HCP28S3_F11. The sequence goes on from NZ_JBQHUC010000002.1 coordinate 107,925, forward strand.
GCCGTCTGTAAGAGCCTTGTCATATGTAGCTGTGCTTCCGCCAAATGTGTATGCAAGGAAGTCTTTTGCAAGGTCTGTCTTCTTGCAGTTTGCTGTAATGTAAAGAGAAGCGCCACCGTTAGAAGCATATCCCTCTGCACCTGTCAGAGTCGGCATCGTTGTAATCTCCCATTTACCGCTGTTAGCTTCAACCTTTTCCATGGTCGGAATGATCCAGTTACCGTTCATAACGCCTGCAACCTGATCGCCCTGGATTGCCTTGTCTGTGTAATCTGACCAGCTGTTGGAAAGAAGGAGCACGCCTTCCTGAGCCATTTTCACGATTGTCTGAACAACTTCCTTCAGAGTATCATTTCCAACAATGTACGGTTTTCCGTCTTTGAACTGAGATACACCCTCTGCCTGAAGCATCAGATATACAAGGTCATTGCCGTCACCGTCCATACACATCAGATATTTTCCTGTCTTTTCTTTTACTACTTTACCGATCTCAATGAATTCATCCCATGTAATTCCGGTCATGTCATCGATGGTATATCCACATTCTTCCAGAAGGTCAACACGATAAGCAGTGATAACTGCACCGTTGTCTACCGGCATACCGAAATGCTTGCCATCAATTGTAGAATACCCCAGCTTTTCCTGTGAGAAATCATCCCATTTTACATCTGCATCGTTGATGTCCTGCCATGCATCCGGGTAGTTTGCATAGTAGTTTGCAAACCAGTGATCCTGGAACAGAACCATGTCCGGCAATGTCTCATAATTGCCTGCTGATGCAGCGGTTGTGATCGCCGTCTCAATGTCAGCTGAGCCGGACTGTTCTTTGATTTCAAGAACGAAATCCGGATTCACATTCGCCTTGTAATCCTCGGCTGCAGCCTGAAGAGCAGGGATGTTGAATGACGGATCCCATGCCGCAACCGTCAAAGTGTTTTCATCACTGCTTGTTGCCTCTGAAGACTCTTCAGAGCTTTTGCCGCCTCCGCATGCTGCCAGAGAAAGCACCATGGTACCGGCGAGAAACAATGCCATCAATTTCTTTTTTTTCATACTGAATCCTCCTTTTTCTTTGAAATGCATTTGTGCACATTGCTTAATTTCCGCATTTCTTTTTGTGTTTCTCTAGGCACAATTATACTTGCCCATATTATTTAATTGCGGATATATTCAATTAAAAAAGAGGCATTTTCAATCATTTTTTCGCCTTTCATTCGACGTTTTACACAAAAAAGACCAGCATCCCGAAGGATAACTGGTCATTTTACCGTCATGAAAGGAAAACTTTTTGTGGATACATACGTTTTATAGCAGCAATCATATCATCTTCCAGGTCCAGGAGTAATTTGATTTTCTTTCTGTTTTCCATAATAATCATAGTATAATAAGGTATTTCCGGCTCATAGGAAGTATAGTCGAATTTCGGAAGTATTTCTGTCCCCCCGTTTTTCCGGTATTTTGCCACCGCATCATGCCAGTTCGGCGCGAGCACTTCCATATCTTTCAGATTCAGCACATGTACTTCCCTCCGATGCCGTTTTGCCTGTATAACAGAAATTGTAAATTGATTGCCTTCCATCACATATTCATAATCTTTCACGGCATATGTATCATATAAAAAATACATCCCCGCTGTCAAAAGTGCCAGAAACAGCATCCCTCTGTCAAATATGATGCCCATAAGCACAAAAAGCACACAGAGGACGATCATCACATTCTTCAATACTTTTGTGGAAGTCTTGATCCTCTTATGCACCTGTTTCACCATTCTGTAATCCATGTTGCTACCATCCTTTCAATGCACTGATATTAAAATCCATCATCTGTCCGGCATAATTTTCCGGCGATTTTTTCCACTGATACGGTGACATGCCTATGATTCGCTTAAAATTACGGTTAAAAGTAGACACATTGCCATAACCGACCCGGTAAGCAATTTCGTCCATCGTTGCATGTTTCTTAAGAAGAAGATTGCATGCCTCGTGAATCCGTATGGCATTGACATAATCATTGGGCGTCATATTCATGCACTCCTGAAAAATCCTTCGGAAATGACTTTCACTGATATTGCACACATCCGCAAGGTCCTGTATACGGATGTTTTCATCATTATAATGAGCTTTCACATAATTCAGTGCCGGCACGATCTGAATATTCCGCGGATTCTTTCTGGACATCTTACTGTTTACATTATGGATCCGGATCAATTCTACTGTAAAAGACTGAAGAAGTCCACGAACCTTCTCATGATACATATATTCTTTTCGGTAATTCTCCTCGCGGATCTCCATAATAATATTGGATAATGTCTGATATTCTTCTTTCTGGTAGAACAGTGGTTCCGAATAAATCATATTCAACAGCTTTTCCGTATCAAGCTTATTGTGCGACATTTCATTCATATCCTTTATCACATTGTCCATGTCAAAATACATCCACTCCCAGTAGGCAACGGTTCCTTTATCACTTGTATTATTGTGTGGATAATTCGGGGGAATGATCAGAATACTGTCCTTCTGAAATGTACAGTTCTTGTCACGCAGCGTACATTCCCCATGTCCGTTGTAGCATACTCCGATCTCCATATAATTATGGAAATGAAGATCCACGATATCCTGCCCGTAAGGACGGATCCAGTCTTCCCCAAGCAGTGCGAGAACCTGTGTATTTGGTCCCATCTCATAAAACCGGAACTGCATTTTAGCTTTCTTTTTCATCACCATTTCTCCCTGTCACGAACTCATTTCATGCATCTGTATTCCGACGGTGTACAGTTCTTATATTTCTTAAACACCTTCGAAAAATACAAATTATCCTCAAACCCCACTGAATGTGCAATGCTTCCCACCGGAAGTTCTGTTTGATTCAGTAGCTGGCACGCCTGCCTGATCCGGTACTCCAGAAGATATTCTTTCGGAGACTGCTTCATCATCGTGCGAAACAGACGAAAAAGATAACTTCTGCTGATTCCCGTATAAACTGCGACATCTTCCACCGTGATCGGATATGAATACTGTTCCGCGATATACTGTCTGGCCCGCTCCACATAATGCTGCTGAAGATTGTCTGCTTTTTCTTCTCCCTTCGAATGCTGCATCAGATATCCCATCAGCGAGTAGAGTGCCCCCGTCATGGCAACCGCGTCACGAAATGTATTTCCATTCGCATTGTACACTGCCTGGATCTTCCGGAACAGCTCGTCGCTGATCAGTCTCTGATCCAGAACCGGATTCTTCTTTGAAAAATCGGTATTTGCAATCATAGAATAGGCATCCGTGCCCGCAAATCCTACCCACGCATACTCCCACGGTTCCTCCTCATCCGCGCGATAACTGGCTTCTACATTTGGAAACAAAAGGAACGTATCACCGGCATTCAGATGATACATTCTTCCCTCAAGCACATAACTCCCCTTTCCGCGAATAACATGATGGATCAGATAGTGATCCCGGATTCCGGGGCCCCACTGATAACCCGGATGGCATTTTTCATAACCGGTATTGTATACAGACAACGAATTCAGGAGTTTGTCGGTAGCATAATATTCATATTTGTATGTATCTGCCATATTCCCCTCCTCTGTTTTCGCAGCCATCTGACGATACGATTGTTTCTTTTCTTTTTTTAGTATAATGTATATAAAGTCGAAATACAACATTTTTCCATATACTGGAACCAAATTTATATTGCACAATTCGACTCTGTTGCTCATAATGAAAGTAATATCAACGAACAAGAATCAATCCGATGCGAGATTCTACAGGAGGTTTACCATGTTTGATTACAACAAATTAAAAGACAGCACCTTTTTCAAAGAAAATGTTCTCCCGGCTCACTCCGACCATGAATATTTTCCGGATGAAGAACATTTAAGAAACAAAGAAAATCCATTTCGCTTTTCACTGAATGGTATCTGGAAATTTTCCTACGGCCGGAATCTTTCTGATACAGTCAAAGATTTTGAATCTTTAGAACATGACTGCAGAAACTGGAGTGATATCCGTGTACCTGCCCATATTCAGATGGAAGGCTACGATATTCCTGCATACGTTAACACCCAGTATCCATGGGACGGTCGTGAAGACATCTGGGACGGGGAGATCCCGACCGAATTTAATCCGACTGCAAGCTATGTGAAATACTTCCGTGTACCGGAGCACATGAAGGGCCAGCCGTTATTCATTTCCTTCCAGGGTGTGGAAAGTGGAATGGCGCTCTGGCTGAACGGACACTATGTCGGATACAGTGAAGACAGCTTCACTCCTTCTGATTTCGAGCTGACGCCTTATCTGACGGAAGGCGAAAATAAATTAGCCGTCCAGGTATACAAATGGACCAGCGGAAGCTGGGCGGAGGATCAGGACTTCTACCGTTTCTCCGGCATTTTCCGGGATGTTTTTCTCTACACCAAACCGGCTGTACATATTGATGATCTGAAAATCCGTACCCTGCTGGATGACACCTGTTCCACAGGAGAACTTTTGATCGATGTCCGGTCTCTTGGAAATGGAACCGTGAAAGCCAGACTGACCAGACTGCCTTTATACCATTTTCCGGGCAGCACAGCTGACGATCCGGGCGATGAAGCGGCGGACAAATTTGCCGAAGCCGAATTTACCCTCTCTGACGGTGAAGGCCATCTCAGCCTTTCTCTCCAAGGCTTCCGGCTCTGGAGCGCCGAAGTGCCGAACCTGTATGAACTTCTTCTGACCGTTGAGGATGAAGCAGGAAAGATTACAGAAGTGATCGCAGAAGGCGTCGGTTTCCGCCGTTTTGAACTGAAGGACAGCCTCATGCTCCTGAATGGAAAGAGAATCGTATTCAAAGGCGCCAACCGCCATGAATTCAGCACATTTGCAGGCCGCGTTCCGCAACCGGAAGAGCTTGTTCAGGATGTGGTTACCATGAAACGCCACAACATCAACGCGATCCGTACCTGCCACTATCCGAACGATTCCAGACTTTATAAGTTGTGTGACGTATACGGTCTCTACCTGATCGACGAAAACAATATGGAAACCCACGGTTCCTGGGATGTTGTGATCCGCGGAGGCGATTATGAATATGCGATTCCGGGGGACAAACCTCACTGGGAAGCACCACTTCTTGATCGTGTAAATTCCATTTACCAGAGAGACAAGAACCATCCGTCCGTTCTGATCTGGTCCTGCGGAAATGAGTCCTACGGAGGAAGCGTTATCAAAAAAATGTCCGATAAATTCCGGGAACTGGATTCGACCCGCCTTGTGCACTACGAAGGAGTCTTCCAGGACCGCCGCTACAACGATACCAGCGATATGGAAAGCCAGATGTATCCTTCCGCTGCCGGCATTCAGGCCTTCTTAAACGAGCACAGGGACAAACCCTTCATCTGCTGCGAATACACGCATGCTATGGGAAATTCCTGCGGTGCCATGCATAAATACACAGATCTGACGGATACAGAACCACTCTATCAGGGTGGATTCATCTGGGATTATGTAGACCAGACGATCACCAAAAAAGACCGTTACGGACAGGAATTCCAGGCATACGGCGGTGACTTCGGCGAACGACCGACCGACTACAACTTCAGTGCCAACGGAATCGTGTACGGCGGCGACCGCACTCCGTCTCCGAAGATGCAGGAAGTCAAATTCAATTATCAGAACATTACCGCAGAAGTAAGCCGTGATAAGGTTCTTGTCATCAACAAAAACCTGTTCACCAACACCGACGCCTTCCGCTGCATCGTTACACTGGCCAAAGACGGAAAGCAGATCCGCAAAGCCACACTTGCAACAGACGTTGCACCGTTATCCAGCCGGGAATACGATCTGCCGATCCCTGAACAAACAAAAGCCGGTGAGTATACCGTAACCGTATCCTTCCATTTAATAGAGGATACCCTATGGGCTCCGGCCGGTCATGAAGTTGCATTCGGACAATATGTATACACCGTTTCAGAATTTGACCGTGCGCTTTCTTATTCCTGTGAAAAACCGGTCAAAATCATCAGAGGAAAAGTCAACATCGGCGTAAAAGGCGAAAACTTTGATGCACTCTTCTCCTATCTGACCGGTGGACTGGTATCCTACCGGTATGCAGGTGTGGAAATGATCGAGAGCATTCCAAAACCGAACTTCTGGCGCGCCCCGGTAGATAACGACGAAGGAAACGGAATGCCGATGTTCTACGGCCAGTGGAAGCTCGCAAGCCTTTATCTGTCGCACAAAGATTTCCTTTCTTCTGCTTCCGGACCTGTGAAATCCTATGACCCGGTGCTTCAGGAAAACGAGAACAGTGCAACCATCACATTTACCTATGTACTGCCGACGAAACCGGTCGCAGACTGCAAGGTAGCCTACACCGTATATGGAGACGGAACCATCGAGACAACCTTATCCTGCGATATCCCGGAAGGTCTGGGCTCCATGCCGGAATTCGGAATGATCATGAAGATCAATGCCGATTACAATCAGCTGGAATGGTACGGAATGGGACCGGAAGAAACTTACGCAGACCGGTGTAAAGGCGGCAAACTCGGCATCTACAAAAATCAGGTTGCCGATAACGTCGCACACTATATCGTTCCGCAGGAGACCGGAAATAAGACCGGTGTCCGCTGGGCAAAAGTAACCGACAAACGCGGCCGCGGACTGTTATTCACCGGTGACGGTATGAATTTCTCCGCCCTTCCATGGACACCGCATGAGATGGAAAATGCCCGCCATCCATACGAACTGCCGGCTGTACATTACACGGTGATCCGTACTTCCCTGGCACAGATGGGAATTGCCGGAGACGACAGCTGGGGTGCGAAAACACACCCGGAATACCTGCTTCCGGCAGACGGACATATGGAATTTACCTTCCGGTTTAGAGGAATTTAATTAAGAGAGAGAGACATGGGGACAGGTTCAGTGACTCACAAGTGAGTCACTGATCCTGTCCCCATGTCTCTCGGTTTTTTTGACTATTTTCTTCTCTGGGTCCGTAACCCCCCAGACACATGAACAATAATTTATCCGCCATGCCGGACAGAACCAAAATCAACCACTTCCGGCTGATTCTCCAGATGTTCCCCGATATGCTTCTCCATCCACACCATGTCATACCAACGGTGAAACTTATATCCACACTTATGAAACCTTCCCACCATCTGATATCCCATTCTTTCATGAAATCTCACACTGTCGTCGGTCAGATAGCGGTCTTCGGATGCCGGGTACGCGATGCAGGCATTCACATTTACGATGTTCATCTTCTTCAGTTCGCTCTCTAGTGCCTGATACAACTTCCGTCCGATTCCAAGCTTCCGTTTATCCCGTTTCACATAAACAGATACTTCGACCGCCCAGTCATATGCTTTCCTTTCATGAAACGGTGAAGCATAGGTATAACCGACAATATCCTCTCCCTGCATCGCCACCAGATAGGGATAGCGGCACAGAGTTTTCCGGATTCTTGCGGTAAATTCTTCTACTTCAGGCACTTTATATTCAAAAGTGACTGCCGTTTCTCTGACGTAAGGTTCGTAGATCTTCAACAATTCCTCTGCATCCTCTTCCCGCGCTGTGCGGATCGTAATACTATTTTCCATAATACTGTTCCTTTTTCTTCCTTACTGGATTCCAAAATATCGGTCCATTCCATTCACGACACCGGTCACGATCTGGTTCTGATATTCATCCGTTGCCATCCGTTTATCTTCCTCCGGATTCGTCATATACCCCATCTCGAAGATTGTGGTCGGCACTTCAGCCCAGTTGATCCCGCTCATCGTGTCCGTCTCCCAGACCCGTTCGATTCTTGCACCTGTCGCCTCGACGGCACAGTTCAGAATACACTCCGCCAGATTCCTGCTCTGTGAATAAAGTGCGCCGTTATACGGGTTTTCCGGAGTCTGGCAGATCGTCATCATCCCCTGTGCACTACCGGAATCAGAACCGTTTGCATGAATACGAATAAAGGCATCCGCCCCGTCCTCATTTGCCATCTTTGCGCGCTCAGCATTGGAAATGTTTACGTCGTTCGTCTCGCGGATCATCAGCACCCGATACCCACGGTTTAAAAGCTCATCCCTGAGTTTCAGAGAAACCTGCAACGTCAGTTCGTACTCAGGAATTCCTGTTACAATGCCGCTTGTTCCGCCTGCAACCTTTGCCTTGGTCTGGGAGGCTCCCGGCCCGACCGGCTCCTGTTCGCTGTTTCCCTGCCTCTGATGCCCGGCATCAATAGCGATCAGATATCCGTTCCTCGGATTGGTTTCCGGTGATTCCACATCTGCCTGCCCGCTGTCTTCTCCGGGCTCCGGTTCAGAGTCCTTCCCGGAGTCTTCCCCTTCTCCTGCCTGCGGATTCTCTGTGCTTTCTTCCTCTTCTATTTTCTCTTCTGTAATTCTCTGCTCCGTTTTCTCACTTTCAGGCTCATTTCCTGTGTCTGTCTTTTGGCAGCCGGCGCCAAGCAAGGTAAGTGCCAGCGCCAGAATCAATAATTTCTTCCCTTTCATTCTTGTCTGCTTCCTTTTACATGTTATATGACATCCGTCATTTCACATTTTGATATTCTTTGATTATTTTCATAATCTCCTTCCATCATAAATTGCTTTTCTTCTTCTGTCAATTCCATATCTTCGGTTGACGGAAGGGACTGAAATAGTATATATTTTTATTAATGGAGTTAATGATAAACGCTGAGGAGACATGAACATGGCAAAATCAGAAACTACGAAATACCGACTGGCCGAATCCATCAAACAATGTATGAAGACCACCTCTGTCGATGACATTACTATTCGTCAGATCGTGGAGAACTGCGGGCTGACACGCCAGACCTTTTACCGCAATTTTCTTGACAAATATGACCTGATCAACTGGTATTTTGATAAGCTTCTTCTGAAATCCTTTGAACATATGGGAAGCGGCGAGACAATATTTGAAGGACTGAAACGAAAATTCGATTACATACAGGAAGAGCGGGTATTTTTCGCTGCTGCTTTCCGGTCCGATGCGCAAAATTCTCTGAAAGAACATGATTTCGAACTGATTTTAGAATTCTATTCCGATCTGATCCGAAGAAAGACCGGTCATGCTCCGGACAGCGAGATCCGTTTTCTTCTGGAAATGTACTGTCAGAGCTCCATTTACATGACGGTCAAATGGGTGCTGAGCGGCATGAAATCAAGCTCCGAAGAACTGGCACGCATGCTGGTAAAAGCCATGCCCGCCAGACTTGAGAAACTGTTTACAGAGCTGGATGTTTTATCATAACATACTGTTTTCAAAGACTTTCTGAAAAATAAATTCCAGAAAGTCTGCCTACTGATTGGAGGAGTAAAACTCTATCCACGCATCGTACATTTGCTCTGCATTTTCACATTGCCCCAGCTCCTCGGCTGCTGTATTTCCTGAAATATCCCAGACTAAATACATAGCAAGATAATCAATCAGACCACTGTACTGTCCATTATGATGTCCTTCAAGCAGCACAGGGATTGCATCTTCTCCCAAAGACTTTATATTTTCATAGTATTCATTATCCATATAGTCAAAAGGATTACTGCTGGTGGCATCACCCGTACTTACGCAGCCCTGCAAATTTTCCATAATCAATCCTTCTAATTCATTTTCACAGATGTCCTCACCGGCTGTTTCTGTATTTTCTATCGAACTCTTGGCATTTCCGCATCCTGATAAAAACGTAACTGCACTAACCAATATGATTATAAAAAACTTTTTCATTATTTCTCATGCACCTTTCTCCTGACGATGAAAAAGCACACTACCTGCATGGCAATCGTCAGAATCCACGATACAGGATAAGAGATAAACAGCACCGAAAGGGACCTGTAACGTGGGAAAATGCCAAATATCCACACAATTCGGGTTCCTACAGTTCCCACGATGGAGAGCAACATCGGCGCTGCGGAAAATCCCATGCCGCGCATGGCTCCCGGAAACAGATCCATAAATCCGCACAGAAAATAAGTAAGTGTTGTATACGAAAGGATCTCCATTCCACAGCGGATCACTTCTTCATTCTCCGTATAAATTCTTAGAATCTGACTGCCAAATATGTAAGATCCTCCTCCAAGTACCAGCGCAACAATCATACTCAGAATCATACAGTCCACCAGAATCTTATCCATTCGCTTCCATTTTCTGACTCCGTAATTCTGGCTTGTGAAACTCATGCATGCCTGCGTCACCGAATTGACCGACACAAAAAGGAATCCCAGAATATTATTTGCCGCCGTATAACCTGCCATTGCGATCGAACCGAACGAATTCACCGAGGACTGCAGAAGCACATTGGAGAAATTGATGACCGTACTCTGTATCCCGGCCGGCACACCTACCTGGAATATCTGTTTCAAATAGCAGCCCTTCAGCATGAGTTTGGAGAAGCGGAACTGATAGCTTCCTTCTGACCGATATAGACAGCGCAACACCAAAATACAGGAAATCATCTGGGAAAACACGGTCGCAATCGCAACCCCCGCAACGGCCAGATGGAACACGATAACCAGAATCATATTCAAAACCGCATTGATCACGCCGGATATGATCAAGAAGATCAGAGGACGTTTTGTATCGCCGACCGCCCGCAAAATGGCTGCCCCGTAATTATATAACATAAAAAAAGGCATCCCCAGAAAATAGATACGCATATAAAGTGTGGACTGCTCGATAACGTCTGCCGGTGTCGCCATCAGCTCAAGTGCAAATTTTGAAAAAAATATTCCCACAAAGACCATCACGATTCCGCTGATTGCGGCAAATGCGATCGAAGTATGAACCGTTTCCGACATCTGCCGGTCTTTTCCCGCGGCAAAAAACCTGGCAGCCAGTACATTTGTCCCAAGTGAAATCCCCATAAACAGATTCACGAACATATTGATCAGCGCTGTGGTCGAGCCGACCGCCGCCAGTGCCTGACTTCCCGCGAATCTCCCCACCACAATGACATCTACCGCATTAAACATCAGCTGCAGAATCCCGGAAAGCATAAGCGGCAATGAAAAAGAAACCAATTTATCCATAATGGTGCCATTACACATATCAATCTCATATTTATTCTTATTCAAATCCTCATCCCCCTTTACCACTAATCACTATAAGTCAATTCTTCGGAAATGTCAATTTTCCCGGAAGCCCTTTCGGCTTCATTTCAGAATTTTTCAAGATAATTATTTGTCAAAAGTTACAGATTCTTCATTCTGTAACTTTCTTTCGGAGCCAAATATTGTTAAAATAATATCAGAAATAAAAAGTAAAGGAGAAATTAAAAATGGCAAACAGAATTATGTTGAATGAAACTTCTTATCATGGTGCAGGTGCTATCGCTGAAATCGCAACAGAAGCAAAGGCACACGGATTCAAAAAAGCATTCGTATGCTCAGATCCGGACCTGATCAAATTCAACGTTACTTCCAAAGTAACAGATATTCTTGACAAAGAAGGACTTGCTTATGAGATCTATTCTGACATCAAGGCAAACCCGACCATCGAGAATGTTCAGCATGGTGTTGCAGCTTTCAAGGCATCCGAGGCAGACTACATCGTTGCAATCGGCGGCGGTTCTTCTATGGATACTGCAAAAGCAATCGGCATCATCATCGCTAACCCGGAATTTGAAGATGTAAGAAGTCTGGAAGGCGTTGCTCCTACCACAAAACCATGTGTACCGATCATCGCAGTTCCTACAACAGCAGGTACCGCTGCAGAAGTAACCATCAACTACGTTATCACAGATGTTGAGAGAAAGCGTAAATTCGTTTGCGTAGACCCACACGATATGCCAATCATCGCAATCGTTGACCCGGATATGATGTCTTCTATGCCGAAGGGACTGACCGCATCAACCGGTATGGACGCTCTGACACATGCAATCGAAGGTTATACCACCAAAGGCGCATGGGAAATGACTGATATGTTCCATCTCAAAGCAATCGAGATCATTTCCAAATCGCTCCGCGGCGCTGTTGCCAACACCAAAGAAGGCCGCGAAGGAATGGCACTCGGCCAGTACATCGCAGGTATGGGATTCTCAAATGTTGGTCTTGGAATCGCTCATTCTATGGCTCACACTCTGGGCGCTGTTTATGACACTCCGCATGGTGTTGCCTGCGCAATGATGCTCCCGATCGTTATGGAATACAACCAGGAATGCACCGGCGAGAAATATCGTGAAATTGCTCGCGCTATGGGCGTAAAAGGTGTAGACGAAATGTCCGAAGCAGAATACAGAAAAGCTGCGATCGATGCAGTACGTCAGCTCTCTGAAGATGTTGGAATCCCAGCTAAACTGGAAGCCATCAAAGAAGAAGATCTTGACTTCCTGGCCAAGTCCGCTCATGCAGATGCATGCGCACCTGGGAATCCGAAGGATGCTTCTGTAGAAGATCTGAAAGGATTGTTCCGGAAGGTTATGTAGGGGTTTTAGTCCGCCGCAGGGAGGGTGTGAAAGGAGTCGCTCCGAGGCTCTACTCCCTGCGACTTGTGAACTCGAAGATGTAAACAGAATCCCGGTGTAGTCGGCAAATGTGCCTCCTGCACCGGGATTCTGACATCTTCGGTTCCCAATTCTCCGGTCGTGCCGCTTAACCTCCGCTCCTTCCTTTCACACCCTCCCTACGGCTCACTCAAACTTCCTATACATCGAATAGGGGCGATGGGGGACGCCTTTGCTGCGCTCGGCTGGGATTGGGAGTTTTATGGGGAGAAGCTTCAGGTGCTTAGGGAGAAGAGGAATCTGACTCAGGAGCAGTTGTTTGTATCGCGGGCGGCGATTTCGAAATGGGAAAATGGACGGGGCTTTGCTGTTCTGGGATTATGCCAGCTGATTCGCAGGAAAAGTCTGTTCAAAGTGGATCAAGACATCCTGGCCGGTCTCCTCCTCTCCGCAACCCTGGTCAGCCTCTATCACGATCTCTTAGAACTATCATCTCAAACCAAACATTAACCCTCCCCCATACAATTCCCAGTGACAGGCAGCCCTCCTAGGCTGCCTGAATGCGTCCCTTCCACACCCACCAAGTTCTCCCGTCTTGAACCTACCAGGAATCAGGCATACTCTGAATGCAGAGGTTAAGCAGAGGAGGCGGAAAACGCAAATCCTACAGCATGTAAAAAAAACTGAGATGCGAGCCACACTTGGCGAACATCTCAGTTTTTACTACATGCTGTTGATTTGCGGTTGCAGCCTCCGGCGCGTCGGCGCATTCAGAGTATGCCTGATTCCGTCCCTCAAGACAAAGAACAAACCTCCTCTGCCAGCTCCCATATCTCTTCCCGTCCCTGCTTCGTCTCCGCAGAAAACGGAATCACAACCGTCCCCGGCTGAAGCTTAAGTCCTTCCTTGATTGCTTTCACCTGCTTCTGGATCTGACTTCTCTTGATCTTATCCAGCTTTGTCGCAATAATGATCGGGTTGTATCCCTGCGCCACGATCCAATCGTACATCATCTTATCATTCGCTGAAGGATCATGCCGGATATCAATCAGCAGAAAGACCGCTTTCAACTGTTTTGATCCGTGCAGATACCGTTCGATCAGCTGTCCCCACTGGATTTTTTCCTGTTCCGATACTTTCGCGTATCCATATCCCGGCAGATCGACAAGATAAACCGCTTCATTGATATTATAGAAATTGATCGTCTGCGTTTTTCCCGGTTTCGCTGAAATACGCGCATACGATTTCCGGTTCATCAGTGCGTTGATGAGGGAGGACTTTCCTACATTTGACTTCCCGGCAAATGCGATCTCAGGCAGCGTATTGTCCGGAAGTTTACTGGTGATTCCGCACACTGTTTCCAGATTTACATTCTTAATAACCACTCTCCATTCACCTCCCTATTCCGCACAGATTTCCGACCCTGCGCAAACATCCTTCTCATAACAGTCTTCTACTCCTTCGCAGGCATCCTTTTCCACACAAATCGCGTGTTCCAGCACTTCCCTCATATGGGCCACCGGTATGATTTCCAGTCCTTTTGTAATCTCTGAGGAAATTTCTTCCACATCTTTCGTATTTTCCTTCGGCACGAGAACCGTATGGATTCCTGCGTTCTTGGCCGCCAGAAGTTTCTCCTTGAGCCCGCCGATCGGTAATACACGACCACGCAGTGTAATTTCACCGGTCATCGCAAGATCTGCGCACACTTTCTTCCCGGTGATGGCGGAGAACATCGCCGTGGCCATGGTAATTCCGGCTGACGGTCCGTCCTTCGGAACAGCGCCCTCTGGTATATGAATGTGAATATCATGTTTTTCAAAGAAATCCGCCGGTACATTCTGAGCCTCGCTGATGGAACGAATATAACTGATTCCGGTCCGGGCAGATTCTTTCATAACATCGCCGAGCTGTCCGGTCAGCATGATCTCGCCTTTCCCCGGCATTACATTGACTTCGATCTGAAGGGTATCACCGCCCACACTGGTCCAGGCAAGTCCACGAACGATACCGACTTCATCCTCTGCATTTGCCATCTGATAGGTATATTTCTCCTTGCCTAGGTATTTCACCAGATTCCTCTCCGTCACCTGGATTCGTTTCTTATCGTGTTCAAATATCTCTTTTGCTGCCTTTCTGCAAATATTTCCGATCTCACGTTCCAACTGACGCACGCCCGCTTCTTTCGTATAATTTCTTGCCATTTTCCAGACAACACCCTTGCTGATCGTAAGCTGGTCTTTGGTGAGTCCGTGTCTCTCCAACTGCTTCGGAATCAGATGTTCTTCTGCGATATGAAGCTTCTCGTTCTCTGTATAACTGCTGATCTCGATCACTTCCATACGGTCCAGAAGCGGCCTTGGAATCGTCTGCAGTGTGTTCGCGGTCGTCACGAATGTCACTTCGGAAAGATCCAGCGGAACTTCAAGGTAATGATCCCGGAACTTATTGTTCTGCTCACTGTCCAGCACTTCCAGCAGTGCAGAAAACGTATCACCTTTATAGTCTGTGCTGACTTTATCAATTTCATCCAGAAGCAGCAGCGGATTTTTCACACCGGCCGCCTTGATTCCGTTTGCGATTCTTCCCGGCATCGCGCCCACATAAGTCTTCCTGTGCCCGCGGATCTCCGCTTCATCGCGCACACCACCCAGCGAAATGCGGACATACGGCTTTTTCAGCGCTTTTGCAAGAGATCTTGCGATCGATGTTTTTCCGGTTCCCGGAGGGCCGACCAGACAGAGAATCGGACTGTCTCCTTTTTTCGTAAGTGCACGCACCGCAAGAAATTCCAGCACACGCTCTTTTACTTCTTCCAGTCCGTAATGTTCTTCTTCCAGAAGATTCTTCGCATAGGTTAAATCCGTAAAGTCCTCCGCTCTTTTATCCCATGGCATTTCCAGCATCGTTTCAATATAAGTACGGACAACACCGGCTTCCGCTGGACTTTGCAGTGAGTTCTTAAATCTCCTTACTTCCTTGCGAAGTTTCTCTTTTACCTCTTCCGGCGCCTCCAGTGCCTCCACAGCATTTGCAAATTCCTCCGCATCCGAGAGTGTCGTATCATCGCCCAGTTCTTCGCGGATCAGCTTCAGTTCTTCCCGAAGTATATACTCTCTCTGATGCTTGTCAACACGCTCTTTGACTTTATTCTGTATCTCGTCGCGGATATTCATGATCTGAACCTCGTTGACCAGTTTAAATGCCAGAAGCTCGTACTGTTTCATAAAATCGGTTTCTTCCAGAATTTCCTGAAGATCCGTGTAAGCAATCGGCAAATTCGCCGCCACCTGATTTACCATTTTACGGAGATCTGTGATCTGCTGAATCTGGTTCACCATATCCTTAGTGATCTTCGGATTGCGCATCGCATATTCCACATACATTTCCCGAAGTCCCCGAACCATCGCTTCTTTATTCAGTTCACCGGTCAGAAGCGGGGTCTCTTCATCCAGAATCTTGATGTAGCCGCGCATATATGGATCACTGACCTCCAGATGTTCCAGAACCGCCCGCTCTTCTCCGGATACGAGAACCCTGATGATCTGCTTCGGCAGTTTAAGGATCTGCTTCACAGTCGCAACCGTTCCGACGCGATACAGATCCTTCATCTCCGGATTATCCACCTCAATATCTCTTTGAGCGATCAGGAAAATCTTCTGGTCTCCTGCCATGGCTTCCTGCACTGCCTCGATGGAACGTTTCCTGCTGATATCGAAATGTACCACCATTTCCGGCATGATCGTCATTCCACGAAGAGCAACCATGGGCATACTTGCCATTCTATTCATGTATTTCTTCTCTCCCTTTTATATCCATTCAAACTGTTTGTAAAAAGGGTGCTTCAGGTTTCCCCGTCAGCACCCATATGTTCCGTATTTTTTGCATACGTACTGCTATGCACTTTCTGATTTTCTTTCTTCCTGCTGAAGCAGTGGTGTGTTCTTTCCAAGCACCGCTTCTTTCGTAATTCTGCAGTATTTCAGACTTTCATCGGATGGTGCATGATACATGGTATCCATCATCACATTCTCCATGATCGCACGCAGTCCTCTCGCTCCGGTATTACGCTTCAGTGAAGTATCTGCGATTGCCTCCAGCGCATCCTGGTCAAATTCCAGATCCACACCATCCAGTTCCAGCAGTTTCTGATACTGTTTTACAATCGCATTTTTCGGCTCTGTTAGTATCCGGATCAGCGCCTCTCGATCCAGCGACTCAAGCGCAACCGTAACCGGAACACGTCCTACCAGCTCCGGTATCAGACCGAATTTCACAAGATCCTGCGGAAGAATCTGTCCGAGAAGACGATCGATATTATATTCATGCTTTCCTGCGATTTCCGCACCGAAACCAATCGATTTCTTATCCAGTCTCTTTTCAATGATCTTATCAATTCCTTCAAACGCACCACCACAGATGAACAGGATATTGGTCGTATCGATCTGGATCAGTTCCTGATGTGGATGCTTTCTTCCGCCCTGCGGCGGAACATTGGCGATCGTGCCTTCCAGAATCTTAAGGAGCGCCTGCTGAACGCCTTCACCGGAAACATCCCTTGTGATGGAAGGATTCTCCGATTTTCTCGTAATCTTATCAATCTCATCAATATAAATGATTCCATGCTCCGCACGTTCGATATCACCGTCCGCAGCCTGGATTATTTTCAAAAGAATATTTTCTACGTCTTCGCCGACGTATCCAGCTTCAGTAAGAGCCGTTGCGTCAGCTATGGCAAATGGTACATTCAGGATCTTTGCCAGTGACTGTGCAAGAAATGTCTTTCCGCATCCTGTCGGACCTACCATAAGAATGTTACTCTTCTGCAGTTCCACGCCCAGGTCCTTCTCTGCCATAATTCTTTTATAATGATTATAAACAGACACAGACAGAACCTTTTTAGCTTCCTCCTGTCCGATCACATAGTCGTCAAGAAATTCTTTGATTTCTTCCGGCTTCAATAAATTGATATCTTCGTATTTTTCGCCTTCGTCATACTCCAGCTCTTCCTCAATGATCTCGGCACAGACATCCACACACCTGTCACAAATATACACTCCGTTCGGTCCGGCAATCATTTTGCGCACCTGAGCCTGTGTTTTATTACAGAAGGAACATCTTACGACATCATCATATCTGCCTGCCATATTTTCACCTCACACAATTCATACAAATCTCATATCCTGCCCCTAATCGGGCAAACTCTCCCGGTTTTTAAATTTAGAAATGGGAATGCCCGGTTCTGCGAACATTCCCACTTTCACTACCGGCTTGTCACAACCTTATCAATCAGTCCGTAAGCCACAGCTTCTTCTGCAGTCTTCCAGTTATCTCTCTCTGTATCTGCTGCAATCGTCTCATAGCTCTGGCCTGTATTCGCTGCCATCAGCCTGTTCATTCTTTCTCTGATCTGCAAAATATGCTTTGCATTAATCTCAATCTCAGTTGCCTGCCCCTGTGCTCCGCCTGACGGCTGATGAATCATAATCTCGGCGTTCGGAAGAGCAAAACGTTTGCCTTTGGTTCCTCCTGCAAGAAGAAATGCTCCCATACTTGCCGCCATTCCCATGCACATTGTGGACACATCACATTTCACATAATTCATTGTATCATAGATGGCCATTCCGGCTGAAATAGAGCCGCCCGGGCTGTTAATATAGAACTGAATATCTTTGTCCGGATCCTCCGCTTCCAGGAAAAGCATCTGTGCAACGATCACGCTTGCGGATGCATCATTTACTTCTGTGTCAAGGAAAATAATTCTTTCCTTTAAAAGTCTTGAATAAATGTCGTAAGAACGTTCTCCACGGCTTGTCTGTTCAATGACATAAGGTACTAAACTCATGTACACGCCTCCTGATTCTTCATTACCACTGCCGGTCGCAAGATGCAGCCAGCATTATAATACTCATTTATTTTACTACGGCATTCTCTACAACGAATGTAATCGCATCCTGAACTGCCATATCCAGTTTCATCTGTTCTTTTTCTCTGTCGCCCATGTATTCTTTCAGCTTATCAACTTCCATTCCGTAAGCTTCTGCCATCTTGGCAACTTCCTCATCCAGTCTCTCATCGGAAACTTCGATGTTCTCAGCACTTACGATTGCTTCGAGAACCAGTCTTGTCTTGATTCTCTTCTCAGCCTGCGGACGCATCTCTTCTGTCATCTTATCAACAGTCATTCCTGTGAACTGCATATACTGTTCAAAGGTAAGTCCCTGCTGCTGCAGTCTCTGAGCGAAATTATCAAGCATCTGTCTTGCTTCAGTCTCGATCATTGCTTCC
Organism: Bariatricus sp. HCP28S3_F11; assembly: GCF_052065395.1. Classification (NCBI taxonomy): domain Bacteria; kingdom Bacillati; phylum Bacillota; class Clostridia; order Lachnospirales; family Lachnospiraceae; genus Bariatricus; species Bariatricus sp. HCP28S3_F11. The sequence goes on from NZ_JBQHUC010000002.1 coordinate 126,648, forward strand.
GGAAGGTCCATCTCAGCATTTGCGATAATCGCATTCACTGCCTGGTCTTCCTGAGCTCTCTTGCCTGTGCTTTCTTTTTCTTCTCTCAACTTCTTCTCAACGTCAGCCTTGTATTCTTCCAGTGTATCAAATTCAGAAACTTCAGATGCAAATTCATCATCCAGTTCCGGAAGTTCTTTTGCTTTGATCTCATGAACGGTACATTTGAATACTGCATCTTTGCCCTTCAGATCTTCTGCATGGTAATCTTCCGGGAAGGTTACCTTAACTTCTACTTCCTGTTCCGGTTCAACGCCGATCAGCTGCTCTTCAAATCCCGGAATGAAAGAACCGGAACCGATGGTCAGAGGATAGTTCTCTCCTTTTCCGCCTTCAAATGCAACACCGTCAACAAATCCTTCAAAATCAAGAACTACTTCATCCTTATCCTGAACCGGACGTCCTTCTACTGTAATGGTTCTTGCATTCTTGTTCTGTTCTTCTGCCAGCTTCGCTTCTACTTCTTCAGCTGACACTTCTGTTGAGAAGCTGTCTACTTCGATTCCCTTGTACTGTCCAAGCGTTACTTCCGGCTTAACAGCTACTTCTGCGGTGAAGATAAATGCTTTGCCTTTCTCGATCTGTGTTACATCGATCTTCGGCTGAGAAACAATATCCAGTCCGCTTTCATCATATGCTTTTGCATATGCTTCCGGAATCAGTGCATTGGCTGCATCATCATAGAAGATCTCCGGTCCGTACATTTTTTCAACCAGCTGACGCGGGACTTTGCCTTTACGGAATCCAGGAATGCTGATCTTTCCTTTCTGCTTCTGATAAGCTTTCTGAAGTGCTCCTTCCAGTTCTTCTGCGGAAACTTCAATCGTAAGCTTTGCCATATTGTGTTCTAATCTTTCAACTTGTAAACTCATTACCATTTCCTCCTAATATATATATGTGAAAAGTCGGACAGACTTATCTACATTACACTCATTTTGATAGTATAGCATGTATTCTACAGTTTATCAAGTGCTAAAATCCTTACGATAAAGGTATTTATCTCATCTTCATCCATGGAAAGAGAGTCTCTCCCTTCTTTCGTGACGGTAAATGTATAAGTCTCCTTTTCCAGATAATCCATTTCGATATAAGATTCCTTCAGCAGCTCATATGAATTTATCAGATATTCACTCATCATCGCCTGCTGAATCTCCTCATCGGTTCCCTCATACTTTCCATTTTTTGCAGCCTGTTCGATCCGATCTGTCTCCTGCTGCAGTTTCGGAATAAATGTCGTAAATACATCGACCGGTTCATACTGTACTTCGACCTCAAATATGCTTCCGTTTTTTTTCTTTCCCTCGCCAACCTGATAACGCATCGCACGAAAAATCTCTTTTACAAGATAAGCATACGATTCCGTAAGTGTCTGCTGCGAGTCATCTGTCCCGGTCAAATAGTTCTCCACAAATGCCGTGATACCGTTTTCATACATTTCTTCAAGCTCCTTGTCGGAAGCTTCAATGAACTGTTTTGCGCCTTCCTTCTCTCCCTGAAAAATGAGATCCAGATCAGCCTGCACATAAGCTGACGCATCCTCTGCATTTTGGGAGCATCCTGTCATTCCCGAAGCCAGTACACAGATCAGCATAATCACAGCCAGACATCTGCGTTTGTAGCCTTTCATCTATTTCCTTCCTTCATATACGATCTGCTTCGCAATTTCATCCGCCTTCTCACGCCCACGAAGTACCTCCACAAGTGCAAATGCGAAATCCAAAGAAGCGCCCATTCCACGTCCCGTAATCACATTTCCATCGATCACTGCGCCCTCGGCAACCGTCTCTGCCCCCACAAGCCCATCTTCCATAGATGGATAGCATGTAGCTTTCTTTCCCTTCAGCAATCCCATTCCTCCGAGAATCGTCGGGGCAGCACAGATCGCGGCAAGATACTTTCCTTCCCGGGCAAATTGCACGATCAGTTTTGCCAGTTCCTTATGCGCTCCAAGATTTCTGGTGCCCGTAAGACCACCGGGAAGTACCAACATTTTTGTCTCAGAAAAATCTGCTTTTTCAAATTTCTTGTCTGCCTTCACAAGAATTTTATGAGAACCTGTTATCTTCTTTTTTTCCATAACAGAAACTGTCTCTACACTGATTCCGGCTCTGCGCAGGACATCCACAACAGTCAGACCTTCAATTTCTTCAAATCCATCTGCGAGAAATACACAAACTTCACTCATCTTTTAAACCATCCTTTCCGGAAATAACACTCATAATTCATACTCAACACTTAGATTCTAACAGACGCCTTCAAAAAAAGCAATTCCTGCTCTTGTAAAGTTCCTCATATTTCTTTATACTATTATTAAGCATCATGTGACGGGATCTGATCCGCCGCACGATCAGCAAAGGAGTTTAATCTGTTATGGAAATCGAAAGAAAATATCTGGTCAGAGAACTTCCCGATGATTATGAGCGCTACCCACATCGCTCACTGGAACAGGGATATCTCTGTACAGATCCGGTTGTTCGTGCCCGCAGGGACGGGGATGATTACATCTTGACCTACAAGTCCAAAGGCTTCATGGTCCGCGAGGAATACAACCTCCCACTTACCAGGGAGTCCTACTTACACCTTATTTCGAAGGCTGACGGCCGCCTCATTTCAAAAGAGCGCTATCGTATTCCTTTTGACGAGTCACTTACGATTGAGCTGGATGTCTTTAAAGGTGATCTTGCGCCTCTTATTCTTGCAGAAGTAGAATTTCCGGATGAAGCTTCCGCGAATTCTTTTGTACCACCTGCATGGTTTGGCGAAGATGTGACATTCCGGAAAGAGTATCATAACAGCTTTTTAAGCAGTCAAGATAAAGCGCAAATTATGTAATATAAATGTTACATATCAATTTTCGTTACATTTTGTTGCTTACCACCATTTTCAGTATAAAAACTGATATACTTTTGAGTATGAGCGGGGATTTCAGGGGAACGGAGGTAAATCTGGCAATGCCTAACATTCAACTTTCTAAGAATTTGCGGACGCTTCGCAAAGCACATCATTTGACACAGACACATCTAAGCGAAATACTGAATATTTCGAGACAGGCCTACTCTAATTACGAAAACAATAAACGTACTCCCGATTTGGATTCTTTGATACATCTGTCTCAACTTTATCAGGTGAGTCTGGATCAGCTTGTGAATTTTAATATTGGCAGCAAAATAAAAAAAGGCATAATACCTGTTGTTTCTGCCATGGATATAGCAGCCAAAAATACATTGTATCTGACTGATTCAGAAACAAATCTGGTTATGAAATTTCGTGACCTTCCTTTTAACAGTCAGAAAGTGGTGCTCGGTTTTCTCGATTCGCAAGTGGCACATAAGTAGAAGAGGCTCTGAGCCAAAAAGCTCAGAGCCTCTTATTCTTTTCTTTATACGATTCAATCTTATATTCAGTGATACCCCGGAATAAATTAGTCTTCCAGACCAAATCCGTCATGAACGGCGATCAGCGCTTTATCCGCATCTTTTTCATCAATCAAAACGGTAATCCGGATCTCTGATGTAGAGATCATGTTGATATTGATATTGGAATTACAGAGTGCTTCAAACATGGTCGCTGCCACACCCGGATTGCTGAGCATACCTGCACCGACAATTGAAATCTTTGCTACCTTCTCATTATGTGTAATCTCCTGAATCGTCAAGGCATCTTTTCTCGCTTCCAGAACTTCCAGCGTCTCCTTCAGATCATCCTGTGAAACCGTAAAGGAAATATCCTTCGTTCCTTCCCGTCCTACAGACTGCAGAATAATATCGACATTGATATTATGTCTAGCCAGTAAATTAAAAATTTTAAATGCAGTTCCAGGTTTGTCTTCAATTCCGATCACTGAAACACGTGCTGTATTTTTATCCGCCGCAACGCCGGTAATTAACATTTTTTCCACTTTCACTACCTCCTTGACCACGGTTCCCTCTTCTGTATTCAGGCTGGACCGTACTACCAGTTCTACACCGTATTTTTTCGCCATCTCCACCGAACGGTTATGCAGGACCTTAGCTCCTGAAGTAGCAAGCTCCAGCATCTCATCGTATGTAATCTCTTCAATCTTTCTGGCATTTGGAACCACTCTCGGATCCGCTGTATAGACACCGTCAACATCTGTATAAATCTCACATTTATCCGCATGCATCGCTGCCGCCAGAGCAACGGCCGTTGTGTCGGATCCTCCTCTTCCGAGCGTGGTATAGTCATCGTATTTATTCACACCCTGGAATCCGGTCACGATCACGACCTTCCGGTTCTCCAGTTCGTGGCGGATGCGATCCGTGTCGATTCGTTTAAATCTTGCATTACCGTTTCTTGAAGTGGTATGCATCTGCACCTGAAATGCATTCAGTGAAATAGCCGGAACCTGCAGGAACTGCAGCGCCATTGCCATCAATGATACCGATACCTGCTCCCCTGTAGTGAGAAGCATATCCAGCTCTCGTTTTGACGGGTACGGGTTGATCTCGGCTGCCTTCTCCAAAAGTTCATCCGTCGTATCTCCCATTGCAGAAAGTACCACAATGACATCATTACCCATCTGATACTCTTCTGCGCAACGTCTGGCAACATTAAAAATACGCTCTTTATCAGCGACTGAGCTGCCACCAAATTTCTTTACTACCAGCATAATTTCCTCCTACTCTCCCAGCAAGTGATCGATCAGCCGGAAACCTTCTTCCCATACGATTCCACTTACCCTGGCATTCTTCTCATTATATGTATCCAATCCGTTTACTTCTTTCGTGCTGTCATATAGCAAATACGGAACCGGATCTCCTGTGTGTGTCCGAACTCGGATCGGTGTCGGATGATCCGGGAGAATCAACAGACGGAAATCTTCTCCGGCTTTTTCAAGCCCTCTTACGATTACATCAATGACGTTCTGATCCAGATTTTCAATGGACTGGATCTTTTTCTCCATGCTGCCCTGGTGTCCCATTTCATCCGGGGCTTCCACATGAACATAAGCGAAATCATATCCATCTTCTGTAAGTGCCTTCACCGCTGCCTGCGCTTTACCCACATAATTCGTGTTCAGACCGCCGTTCGCACCTTCTACGATGACACGGTCCATACCGGCACCCACGGCAATTCCTTTCAACAGATCCACCGCAGAGATCATCACGCCTTTTTTACCGGTCTTTCCTTCAAAAGAAGTCAGTGCCGGACGTGTTCCTGCTCCCCAGAACCAGGCAGAGTTGGCCGGGTTCAGCCCTCTCTTTCTGCGTTCCACATTCAACGGATGGTTTTCCAGAATGTCATAACTTTTCTTCATCATTTCACGGAGGATCTCTTCTTTCGGAAGATACTCGCCGATCTTTCTGGTCAACACATCATGTGGCGGAGTGAGTTCCACAACTCTGCCCTGCTTCCAGATCAGCAGATGACGATAGCTGGTTCCGACATAGAATTCAAACCCTTCTTTTTTCAGCCCTTCCTTTACAGCCTCCAGAAGGATGGCCGCATCGGCCGTACTGATCTCATCGGAGCTGTGATCCAGAATGGTACGATTCTCGTATTCGGTATCCTCCTCGGAAAGTGTTACAAGATTACAGCGGAACGCCACATCATCCGGCTCCATGTCCACGCCAATGCTGAGTGCTTCCAGCGGCGATCTGCCTGTGTAATATTTCCTCGGGTCATATCCCGCCACTGCAAGATTCGCCGTATCGCTTCCGGGTGCCATTCCAACCGGAACCATTCTCGCAATCCCCTGCTCGGACTTCGGCGCAAGCGCGTCCATTCTCGGCGTTCTCGCAGCTTCCAGCGTCGTTTTCTGCTGCAGTTCTTCCAGCGGTTCACCCGCCATACCATCACCTAATACAATCACGTATTTCATATCTAGCCCACCTCTCCAAAGTTGTCTTATTCTCCTACTCGTATCATATGCAGAATTTCTTCATAAGAATCTGCTTTCCTCTCATAGCATCCTTCTGTCATAACCGGTGTCACAAATCCAAACTCACCTGTCAGGCCTTCCGGCTGTACAAAAGTTACATCACCGAAATCTGCCAGGATTCGATTCTGAAGCTCCTCTTTATTTCCTGCCATTCTTACAAGAAATCTTCTGGATGTATCCCTGCGGTCTTCAAGCTCAAGCTTCTCTCCGGTCCAGAAGTTCATCACATCCTTATCCTGGTTCAAAGCAGCCGCAATCACATCCGCAACTACTGCACTTGCTGTTGGGAGCTTTCCTGCGCCGCTACCGTAGAACATCGCATCTCCAAGCATATTACCTTTTACAAATACAGCATTAAACACATCATTCACACTGTAAAGCGGATGCTCTGCCGGAAGCATCACCGGTGCCACACATGCCGACAAACGGTCTCCTTCTCTCTTGCATTCCGCAATCAGCTTGATCGTCATTTTCATTGCCTTTGCATACAGCATATCTTCCACTGTAATCTTGCTGATTCCTTCTGTGTAAATCTCTTCAAAATCAACCTGTTTCCCGGAAATAATGGAAGACAGGATCGCAATCTTACGGCATGCATCGTACCCTTCTACATCAGCGGTTGGATCTGCCTCTGCATATCCATTCGCCTGAGCTTCTTTAAGAACAGTTTCATAATCGGCTCCCTCGTAGAACATCTTAGTCATCATATAGTTAGTCGTACCATTTAAGATTCCTGCAATTTCTTCAATCTCATCAGCTGTAAGTGAGGATCCGAGCGCTCTTAGGATCGGAATACCGCCTCCTACACTTGCCTCAAAAAGGAAATTAACATGATTCTTACGCGCTGTGGCGAGAAGCTCCGATCCATGCTTTGCCACTAAAGCTTTGTTTGAAGTAACGACACTCTTTTGGGCCTGAAGAGCCTTGCTTACAAATGTATTGGCAGGTTCCACTCCTCCCATCACTTCCACAACAATCTCAATTTCCGGATCATTCAGGATTACATTGTAATCATGTATGATTTTTTCCTGAATCTTCTGTCCCGGGAAATCCCTGAGATCCAGGACATATTTCACATCGATCTCTCTGCCTGCTCTCCTGGTGATCAGATCCCGGTTCACTTCCAGGACTTCCACAACGCCTGAGCCGACAGTACCATAACCTAATACTGCTATTTTCATATCCACTCTACTCCCTGCCAACAATTTTCAAATAATGCACGCCTTCGTGCTGTTCCAGCTCATCCACCATGTCCGACATATTACCGGTACCGGCCAGCACCTCCACGCTGAGCGTAATTGTCGCCACCCCGTTGATCGGAATACTCTGATGAATCGTCAGGATATTCGCTTTATACTCTGCCACCTTCTGAAGCAGTTCCGCCATTACCCCCGGTGTATCATCAAGCTGGATGACCATCGTGACCGTCTGGCCCTTTTCATTCTCATGAAAGGGGAAAATATCATCTTTGTACTTATAAAATGAGCTCCTGCTGATTCCGATCTCATCGGTGGCCTCCTGAATGGTCATTCCCCGATTCGTAGCGAGAAGTCGTTTGGTCTCCACCACTTTCAGAAGGACTTCCGGAATTGCTTTTTTCTTCACCACAAAGTATTTTGTCTTATCCATGATTGCTCCTTTGCTTCAGATATGCATTGATAAACGGATCAAGTTCTCCGTCAAGGACTGCATTTACATTTCCGTTTTCTTCTCCGGTCCTGTGATCTTTCACAAGTGTGTACGGCTGCATAATATATGACCGTATCTGACTTCCGAAATTAATGTCTCTTACTTCTCCCCGGATGTCAGACATTTTCTCTTCCTGCTCCTGCTTTTTCAACAGATACAGTTTTGCCTTTAACATCTGCATGGCTTTGTCCTTATTGAAAAGCTGTGATCTCTCATTCTGACACTGAACCACGATTCCTGTCGGAAGATGTGTGATTCTCACAGCCGATGATGTCTTATTGATATGCTGTCCACCCGCACCGCTCGAACGGTAGGTATCGATCTTTAAATCATCATCATTGATCTCAATATCTATATCATCTTCAATATCCGGTATCACATCGCAGGATGCAAAAGAAGTCTGTCTTTTGCCCGCAGAATTGAAAGGAGAAATTCTCACCAGACGGTGTACCCCTTTCTCCGATTGAAAATACCCATAAGCATTTTCGCCATTCACCTCAAACGTAATACCCTTTAATCCGGTAATATCACCGTCCTGATAATCCAATACCGTGATGCTGAACCCCTTGTCCTGAGCATATCGGGTATACATTCTGTACATCATATTTGCCCAGTCACAGCTGTCTGTTCCGCCGGCTCCCGCATGCAGTGTCACGATCGCATTGCAGCGGTCATATTCTCCGGACAGCAGCGTCCGGATCCGAAATGCTTCAAATCCTTTTTCAAACGCTTCCAGATCTTTCCGGATCACAGGAATCATCTCGGCATCCTCCTCTTCGTCTGCCATTTCCATCAGCATGACAATGTCATCATAAGATGCCGACATCGCTTCTGCTTCTTTGACAAATTCCTGGAGTGATTTCAATTCTTTCATAACCTTCTGAGACTCTTCTGCATGATCCCAGAACCCCGGTTCTTCTATCTTTCGTTCCAGTTCTTCGACCCTCTGCTTCTTTCCAGGCAGGTCAAAGTGAATCCCTCATTTCCTTCAGCGGTTCCTCATACGCATTTAATACGGTTTTAAATCCGTCTAATTCAACCACAATTTCACCTCTATTCTATATGTTCATGCCACGTCTTCTATTTTCTTCCACAGCACTGTTTATATTTCTTACCGCTTCCACACGGGCACGGATCATTCGGATAAATCTTCTTCTCTGTCCGAACCTTCGGCCCTTTTGCAACAGAATCATCCTTATTCGTTCCGGTCACTTTCGCAACCTGTTCTCTCTCGACTTTCTGTTCTACCTTAACATGGCAGAGCAGACGTACCGTATCTGTTGTGATCGCTCTTGTCATCTCGCCAAACATATCATATCCAAGCATCTTATATTCAACCAGTGGATCTCTCTGTCCATAAGCCTGAAGACCGATTCCCTGACGAAGCTGATCCATATCATCAATATGATCCATCCATTTTGCATCAATGACTCTGAGCAGGAATACCCTCTCCACTTCACGAAGATGTTCTGCTTCCGGGAATTCCGCTTCTTTCGCTTCGTATGCCTTGGCTGCACGTTCTTTCAGAAGATGCTTAAGCTGCTTCATTTCTTTGCCCTTCACGTCTTCTTCTGTAACTGTCTGGATCATCGGGATCACATCCTGAAGTTCTCTGTTCAGTGTGCCGATATCCCAGTCCTCATAATCCTGATCCGGGGAAATATTCGCATCTACTGTATTTTCAACAAAATCGGTGATCATATTGAAAATAGAATCGCGCATATTCTCTCCATCCAGAACGCGGCGTCTTTCTTCGTAAATGATCTCCCTCTGTTCATTCATAACCTGGTCATATTCAAGCAGGTTCTTACGAATACCGAAGTTGTTATTTTCAATCTTCTTCTGTGCTTTTTCAATCGCACTGGAAAGCATCTTATGTTCAATCTGCTCACCCTCTTCTACACCAAGCGTGGTGAAGACGCCCATCAGCTTTTCAGAACCGAACAGACGCATCAGATCATCTTCAAGCGAAATGTAGAATCTGGATTCACCCGGATCTCCCTGACGTCCGGCACGCCCACGCAACTGATTATCAATACGGCGTGACTCGTGACGCTCTGTACCGATGATCTTAAGCCCGCCCGCCTTTCTTGCTTCATCGTCCAACTTGATATCAGTACCACGACCGGCCATATTGGTTGCGATCGTTACTGCTCCGTGTTGTCCGGCCTGCGCAACGATTTCTGCTTCCATTTCATGGAATTTTGCGTTCAATACATTATGCTTTACACCTCGTTTAGAAAGCATCTTGCTGAGGAGTTCGGATGTCTCAATGGTAATCGTACCCACCAGAACCGGCTGGCCTTTGGCATGTGCCTCACAGATCGCATCAATAACTGCATTGAATTTTTCTCTCTTTGTCTTGTATACCACATCCTCCATATCAATTCTCTGAACCGGGAGGTTGGTCGGGATTTCAATGACATCCAGTCCGTAGATGTCACGGAATTCCTTTTCCTCTGTAAGAGCGGTACCGGTCATACCACTTTTCTTCTCATATTTATTAAACAGATTCTGGAATGTGATCGTAGCCAGTGTCTTGCTCTCTCTTCTGACTTTCACATGTTCTTTTGCTTCGATCGCCTGATGAAGTCCGTCTGAGTAACGGCGTCCCGGCATAATACGTCCGGTAAACTCATCTACGATCAACACTTCATTATCTTTTACCACATAATCCTGATCCCGGAACATCATGTAATGTGCACGAAGTGCCAGAATAATGTTGTGCTGAATCTCCAGATTTTCCGGATCCGCAAGGTTCTCAATATGGAAGAACTTCTCAACCTTCTTCACACCTTCTTCGGTCAGGTTGACGTTCCGTTCTTTCTCATTCACAATGAAATCACCGGTCTCTTCAATGTCCTCACCAAGGATGGCATTCATCTTGGAAAATTCACCGCTCGCTTCACCTTTCTGAAGCTGACGGGCAAGTGTATCACACGCCTCGTATAACCGGGTTGACTTTCCGCTTTGACCGGAAATGATCAGAGGTGTTCTTGCCTCATCGATCAGAACCGAGTCCACCTCATCAATAATGGCAAATTTCATGCCACGCTGTACGAGCTGTTCTTTATAGATCACCATATTATCTCTCAGATAATCAAAGCCCAGTTCGTTGTTCGTCACATAAGTAATATCACAGTTATAAGCTGCACGTCTTTCATTATTGTCCATGGAATTCAGCACCACGCCGACAGTAAGTCCCAGGAATTCATGTACTTTTCCCATCCACTCGGCATCACGCTTCGCCAGATAATCGTTGACCGTGACAATATGAACCCCTTCTCCGGTCAGCGCATTCAGGTATGCCGGAAGTGTAGACACGAGGGTCTTACCTTCACCGGTTCTCATCTCGGCAATTCGTCCCTGATGCAGGATAATACCACCAATCAGCTGCACCCGGTAATGACGCATTCCCAATGTTCTCACAGATGCTTCACGTACAACGGCAAATGCCTCCGGCAGGATATCATCCAGCGTCTCCCCTTTTCCCAGTCTCTCCCGGAATTCGCGGGTCTTCGCCTTCAGCTCTGCATCGGACAGCTTCTGCATCTCCGGTTCCAGTGCTTCGATATGATCTACAATCGGATAAATATGCTTTAATTCATTTTCACTGTGTGTACCAAATATCTTTTCAAATATACCCATTCTAATAACTCCTTATGCTAAATTCACTTCTGATTCAAGGACAAAAAAAGCTCTGTTTTTCATTTTATCACTATTTTCCTTATACTTCAATCTATTTATAAACTGTTCACAAACTCTTTTCTCAAAGTTCACACCTTATCATATCCGCATAAGGGATACTTCCACCGAATAGATCCAACGCACTTCCGATCGTGAAATCCAGTTTTCCGCCGCTAAGAGATCGGAATTCCTCCAGATCCTCTCTGCTTCCGATTCCTCCCGCATAAGTCACAGGACATCCGTCCCACTCTGCCAGAAGACGGACCAGCTCTTTCGCCACACCGGAAGCCTTTCCTTCCACATCCACACCGTGAACAAGAAATTCTGCACAAGAATCTGAAAGCTCATCCAACACTTCCCAGGACAACTTCACATTTGTAAAATTCTGCCAGCGGTTCGTCACAATATAATATCCGTCCTCTTTCTTCCGGCAGCTCAAATCCAGAACCACCTGCTCTTTTCCGACTGTATCCACAAGTTTTTTCAGATTATCCCTTCGGATTTCTCCATCACGGAACACATAGGACGTTACGATTACATGGCTCGCACCGGCCTCCAGATATTCCCGGGCATTCTCGGCAGTGATGCCTCCTCCTATCTGAAGGCCGCCCGGATATGCCTCGAGTGCTTTCATCGCCTGCTGTCGGGTCCTCTCATAATATTCCGACGACGGCGGATTCAGAAGAATAATATGTCCTCCCTCTAATCCGTCTCGCCGGTACATTCTTGCATAATGATCCGCCTCATAATGTGAGACAAAATTCGTTTTCGCCTGATCTCCTTCGTCCCTCAGACTACCTCCCACGATCTGTTTCACTTCTCCGTTATGTATATCAATGCATGGCCGAAACTTCATCGTTTCTATGCTCCTTTCCCATCTGTCATATGTACACTTGTACGCTGTACCCGCACATTGTTCTTATGCGAATATACCATTTCCCTTCTGAACTTGCAAGCATCCATCTGTTATTTATCCTGCTTTTTCAAAATTTTCCCACTCCCAAACGGAAAAAAGACTGCACTTTCGCACAATCTTTTCTCCTGACATCTCTTATTATTTTCCTGAATTGTCCGACTGGCTGCGGCTGGTATTATTGGTATTGTTCGTTGTGTTATTCGTTGTATTGTTATTTCCATCGTTTCCCAACACATCATTTACACCATTCGCTACGCCGTCTGTCACATCGTCCACCGCATCCGCCGCATCGTTCACAAGATTATTTTCGTCACGATTATCTGCGTTTCCACTGGTCGCGTCGTTCACATTCGTCCCGTTTCCCGTTCCAGTTCCGTCAGTACTGCCGTTTGTGGTTCCATTTCCATTCGTATCGCCAAATTCATTGTTGGTTCCATCGGTCGCATTGTTGTTTCCACAGGCCGTGACAGATCCCATAGCAAATATGCAGATTCCAATCAGTAGTATTTTCTTAAAAAGCTTCATATTCAATTCTTCCTTTCTGTAAATGTAAAATTCAGGTTACTACTACTATTTACAGAAGCGAAAAAAATATGTATGAAAAATAATTTTAAATTTTTTCGATGATCTTACCGCTGCGGTATGCCTTAAGCAGTTCCTCCAGATCGGCGATCCGCTCACGGATACTATTTCCCACATCCGTATCTCCGACCGTCTTTCTGGAAACAACACGATTGATGATCACACTGTCCGAATGAATATCACGCTCCTTCTCAATAGCTGCCTCGGTTGATTCAAACGGCTCATGTGCCGCAAGGATCAGTCCATAAGAATTGTAGATAAGCGTATATCCTGCAATTCCGGTCTCTTTCTGGTAAGCCTTGGAAAATCCTCCGTCGATAACCATCACCTTACCTCCGCATTTCACCGGATTTTCTCCATTCTTTGTCTTCACAGGTACGTGACCGTTGATGATTCTCGATTTCTTTGTATCCATACCGAATTCCATGAGAACACGATCCATCACTTCTTCATTTTCCAGGAATGTATAATACGGATTTTTATGTTCCTTGTGCAGTTCTACTTCATTCAGAAAATACCGTTCAAATGTAGCCATCTTATCTTTTGCAAACAAAGGTGAATTCTCACCCTGCCAGATATACCACATCAGATCCCGCCCTTTTGCACGTTCCTTCGGATCAATTGCAAAAAATCCTTTTCTCACATAGGAATCCATAAAATCATACAACGCTTTTCCTTTATAGGTCTTGCCATAAATCGTTACTTCTTTCAGATTTCCGTCTTCTGTAAGCGGCACACATCCATGATACAGAAGATTTGAATTGTAGATCTTGTACAGCGATCCTTTGCTAAGAAGAAATCGCATATGCCGCTGGAGTTTCTCACAGTTCTGGAAAGCTGAAACAAGACGTTCCATGATTTCCTCCTCTTCCGGCGACAACGCATACGGGTCAGCCGGATCGATCGTCGGGAAATAATCATCCAGCATGGTGTATTCCTTATCTTCAATTACAATCGTTCCCTTTTCATAATTGATCTTATGCAGGAAATTCCGTTTTTCAAATCCAAATTCCGGATATACTTTAGACATCTGTCCTTCAATCTTGAACTGAATAATTGAAATCGCTTTATGAAGCTTCATATTCAATTCCATTTCCTGAGCGCCGTCGGCACCGCTTCCTTTCAATTTAAAACACTCACACGGATCTTTCGCATATTTTTTCCACGCAAAAGTCGCAAGCGGAAGTAAATTGATTCCATATCCATCTTCCAGGATATCCAGATTACCGTATCTTGCACAGATTCGGATTACATTTGCAATACAGCATTTCTGCCCAGCTGCCGCTCCCATCCAGAGGACGTCATGATTCCCCCACTGGATATCTACCGAATGATGTTCCATCAGCTTGTCCATAATCAGATGCGGTCCCGGACCTCTGTCGTAAATATCACCGACAATATGAAGATGATCCACAACAAGCCTCTGAATCAGTTCACAAAGTGCTACAATAAACTCCTCTGCTCTTCCGATGCGGATAATGGTACTGATAATGGACGCATAATAAGATTCCTTATCTGCCAGTCCCTGCTTTTCTGTAATCAATTCTTCAATTACATAAGAGAAATCCTTCGGAAGCGCCTTTCTCACTTTGGAGCGGGTATACTTGCTTGCCGCTCTCTTACTGATCTCGATCAAACGGTAGAGCGTAATCTTATACCAGTCATCCATATTCGGTTCTGTCTCACGGATCTTTTCCATCTTCTCCCGTGGATAGTAGATCAGTGTTGCCAGTGTCTGCTTATCTCTCGCACTCATCGTGTTTGCAAACACATCATCGATCTTCCGCTTTACAGAACCCGATCCGTTTTTGAGGACATGATTGAACGCCTCATATTCACCATGCACATCCGTTATAAAATGCTCCGTCCCCTTTGGAAGATTCAGAATCGCCTGAAGATTGATGATTTCGGTTGAGGCAGCTGCAATGGTAGGAAATAATTCCGCCAGACGTTCCAGATATTTTTCTTTTAATCCACTCATTTTCATATTCTCCCTGATATTCTTTTTCTAAAACTGAATCACATCACTCATATCATAATGACCTGCCGGCTTCCCTGCAAGGAACTTTGCAGCTTCCACTGCGCCCTTCCCAAAAACAGCTTTGGAGTAAGCCGTATGCTGGAACTCAATGACCTCATCCGCCCCCGCAAAGATGACATCATGCTGTCCCACAATCGTTCCGCCACGCACAGCCACGATTCCGATCTCATTCTTTTCACGTTTTTTGCGTTCCTTGCTTCTGTCATAATTATAGGTATACTTTTCATCCAGTGCTTCATTGATCGAATCCGCAAGTGCAATCGCGGTTCCGCTCGGTGCGTCCACCTTCTGATTATGATGCTTTTCCACCAGTTCGATATCAAACCCTGCCGGTGAGAGGACTTTCGCTGCTTCCTTCAATAATTTCATCAACAAATTGATTCCCAGCGACATGTTCGCTGACCGAAGCACTGCTGTTGACTCCGATGCCTTGTCTACTTTTGCGAGCTGTTCCTCGGAAAGCCCTGTCGTACAGAGTACAACCGGAAGTTTTCTTGCAACACACTCGTCGAGAAGTGCGTTCACAGCCGATGCATTGGAAAAATCGATGACTACATCCGCCTCCACATCGCATTCTGCAAGAGTCTTAAATGTCGGATATGTATTTTCAATTCCTAAATACGCATCCACTCCTGCTACGATTTCAATCTGCTCATCATCCCTGACAAGTCCTGTAATGACCTGTCCCATTTTTCCGTTGCATCCATGCATAATTGCCCTTACCATCAATCCATTCCTCCTTTGGTTCTTTCATAAACATCGTAATTTTTTTCACAATTATCTTTATTTAACAAAAGGGCAGTGCCACCTTCCGGCAGCAAAGCCCTGTCCTATCAATCCCATTTTTACCATTACTGACTTCCAATTAAAGTACAGAAATTCCAAATTTCTTCATCTGTTCAGCTAATTTTGCAGTATTTGCTTCTGTCATCTCCGTGAGTGGCATACGAAGCGGTCCCACTTCCAGCCCCATCAGATTCAATGCCTTTTTTACCGGAATCGGATTGACTTCACAAAACAGCTTCTCGATCAGTGGAAGTGCAGCAAGCTGCATCCGGCAACTTTCTGCCACATTGCCTTTAAAGAAATTCTCACAGATATCATGTGTATAGTCCGGCGCAATATTGGCAAGTACAGAAATCACACCTTTTCCTCCGAGAGAAAGGATCGGAACGATCTGGTCATCATTTCCTGAATACAGATCAATCTTACCGTCCGTCAGATTCATAACTTTCGCAATCTGCGAAATATTTCCCGAAGCTTCTTTGATTCCCACAATGTTATCAACGGTTTTGTAAAGCTCTGCAGCAGTCTCCGGTGCGATATTCACACCGGTACGGCTTGCAACACTGTAAAGAATGATCGGCGCTTTCGCCTCCTTTGCCACCTGAGTGTAATGTGCAACCAGACCTGCCTGTGTACATTTATTATAATACGGAGTTACCAGAAGTAATCCGTCCGCCCCGTCTTCAACCGCTTCTCTCGACATCTGCACCGTTGTATATGTACTGTTGGACCCTGTTCCTGCAATGACCGGAACACGTCCTTTTACACGTTCAATCGTAAAACGGATACAGTCCATATGCTCCTCTTCCGACAAAGTAGAAGACTCTCCTGTAGTCCCACAAATAATAATACTATCTGTTCTATGATTACAGTGAAAATCCAGCAGTTCATCTAATTTATCGTAATTAATACTCTCATCATCATTAAATGGTGTTACGATTGCTACACCAGAACCGGTAAAAATAGACATAATATTCCTCCTGACTTACTTTTCTTGACTATTCACAGTTTATCATTATTTAAAAGCACTGTCAATCAAAGGATTTAGCGAAATATCTCTGCATTCATCTATTCCATACATTCCAGCTTACTTACAGACACCTCATAGGCAACTCTTTTCTCCGTCTCCGTCTCAGACAGTTTCTTCACATATTCCCTGCTCTGGATCCTGCCAAGAACCTGCACATGCTCTCCCACTTCAAATCCGGATGCATACCTTGCATTTCTTCCCCAGCAAATACATGGTATATAATCCGATTTTCCGTATGGTCTATTGACCGCAAGCAGAAGATCTGCAATTTCTCTTCCCAGCGGTGTCTTCCTGTAAATCGGCTCTTTACAGATATATCCATCCAACAGAATACTGTTCGTTTTCGAGCCGTCAGGCTCTTCTTCCATAAAGGAAATCTCCCGCACAAACACGGATAATACCAGACGGTTTTTCTGCTCCTCATGCCGGTTGTAGGACCGGAACTGACCGGATGCCATAATAAATTCTCCTGTATAGTCCTGCTTCACATCGATCAGCCGTTCTGAGACCATCAGAGGAATACGGTCGCAGGAATTGCTGAGCCTTTTCACCAATACCTCCACGATGTAGAATCCTTCACCAAACACCTCGTGACTGAACTCAAATTCGGATGCAACCTGCCCCATAATTGTTACCTGGTTGTTTTCAATAATCTTATCTGACATAGCGTCGTAAATCTCCTTCCTTTTCGTTGGCGTACTTCCGCAGCATTTTTTCCCGGTATAGCTGGCATTTTACCGCACACATTTCACCGGACACATTTATATATCTATGAATCACCCATTTGTTTTAGAACTAAAAATTGAAAATTTTTGATAGTACTTGTAAAATTTCAGAAATGTGATAAACTAAACAAGTTACAACATTATATAGGTAAGAAGAAGGGTAAAAGAACATGAATACAAAGCGTGAAGACATTAGAAATATTGCAATCATCGCCCATGTTGACCACGGTAAAACAACACTGGTGGATGAACTTTTGAAACAGAGCGGTGTATTCCGTGCAAATCAGGAAGTAGCCGAACGTGTCATGGACTCCAACGATATCGAACGTGAGCGCGGCATCACAATTCTTTCCAAAAACACAGCCGTTTTCTATAAAAATACAAAGATCAATATCATTGATACACCCGGCCATGCCGATTTCGGCGGTGAAGTGGAACGAGTTCTCAAAATGGTCAACGGTGTCATTCTTGTTGTTGACGCATTTGAAGGAGCAATGCCTCAGACCAAGTTCGTTCTGAAAAAAGCACTGGCACTGAAGCTTCCGGTCATCGTCTGTATCAATAAGATTGACCGTCCCGAAGCACGGCCGGATGGCGTCATCGATGAAGTACTGGAACTGCTGATTGATCTGGGTGCTTCCGATGATCAGCTTGACTGTCCGTTCATCTATGCATCCGCAAGAGACGGATATGCCACCTACAATGAGGATGATGAACCGAAGGATATGACTCCTCTTTTTGAGACGATCCTGGATTATATTCCTGCACCGGAGGGCGATCCGGATGCCGGCACACAGGTACTGATCAGTACCATCGATTACAACGAGTACGTCGGAAGAATCGGTGTCGGCAAAGTAGACAACGGTACCATCGCCGTGAATCAGGACGTGATCGTTGTCAACCATCACGACCCAGACAAGCAGAAGAAAGTGAAGATCAGCAAACTCTACGAGTTTGACGGACTGAATAAAGTAGAAGTTAAAAAAGCGACTATCGGCTCAATCGTGGCAATTTCCGGTATTGCAGACATTTCCATCGGTGATACGATCTGTTCTGTCGACCAGCCAAGGCCAATCGAATTCCAGAAAATCTCCGAACCTACCATCGCCATGCAGTTCATCGTAAACGACAGTCCATTTGCCGGTCAGGAAGGAAAATTTGTGACTTCCCGCCACATTCGCGAACGTTTATTCCGGGAACTGAATACCGATGTCAGTCTGCGTGTGGAAGAGACCGAGAATACCGACAGCTTCAAAGTTTCCGGAAGAGGTGAACTTCACCTTTCCGTTCTCATCGAAAATATGCGCCGTGAAGGCTATGAATTCGCAGTCAGCAAGGCAGAAGTATTATATAAGACCGATGAAAACGGCAAGAAGCTGGAACCGATGGAGCTTGCTTACATTGATGTTCCGGACGAGTTCACTGGAGTCGTTATCGACAAGCTTAGTCAGAGAAAGGGGGAACTCCGCAATATGGGTATGTCCAACGGCGGTTACACCCGAATGGAATTCTCCATTCCTGCCCGCGGCCTCATCGGATACCGCGGCGATTTTCTGACCGACACCAAAGGAAACGGAATCATGAATACTGCCTTCGACGGCTATGCCCCATATAAAGGTGACATCCAGTACAGAAATCAGGGTTCTCTGATTGCATTTGAAACAGGAGAAGCCGTTGCATATGGTCTTTTCAATGCACAGGATCGCGGTACCCTGTTTATCGGACCGGGCGAAAAGGTATACGCCGGTATGGTTGTCGGTCAGAATGCCAAAACTGACGATATCGAGCTGAACGTCTGCAAGACCAAGCATCTGACAAATACTCGTTCTTCCAGCGCCGACGAAGCACTGAAACTTACACCACCTAAGGTCCTGAGTCTTGAAGAAGCCCTCGATTTCATCGATACCGACGAATTGCTGGAAGTAACTCCGAAATCCTTACGTATCCGCAAAAAGATCCTGGATCCTAAAATGCGTAAACGAGGAATCAGCTAATGAGTTTTTTATGGACACTTTCCGGAATACGTACCCCGCTTCTTGACACGATTTTCCAGCTCATCACGTTTCTCGCGCAGGAGCTGGTCATCATCGCTGTCATCTGTGCACTGTACTGGTGTATCGACAAGAAGCTGGCCGTTCAGATCGGATTCAACTATTTATGCGCAGGACTTCTTGTGCAAAGCCTGAAGATTACGTTCCGGATCCCGCGTCCTTGGGTACTGGATCCGGAATTTAAAGCTGTGGAAAGTGCCATCCCGGCTGCCACAGGGTACTCCTTTCCCAGCGGGCACACACAGAGCGGAACAAGCCTCTTTGCGACACTTGCCATCAACGCCGAAAAATGGTACTGGAAATGTATTTTCGTGCTTACATTTCTTCTGATCGGATTCTCACGGATGTACCTGGGATGCCATACGCCGAAGGACGTGATCACTGCTATGGTGATATCACTCTTCTTTGCCTGGTTTACGCGGAAATACCTGGAACGCTTCACTTCCAATTCGAAATGGACCGGTATCATCACCCTGATCATTATATTGGCAGCCGCACTGGTCTGCATCCAGTCCGCGTACCTTTATAGAAACCAAACGATCGAGTATCGTTACGTGACCGATTGTTTCAAAGCATCCGGCGCCGCACTCGGCTTTGCCGCAGGCTGGTATCTGGAAAATAAAACGCTCCGCTTCTCCCCGAAGGCAAATAACCCTTCCCGGAACGTACTTCTGCTCCGCTATGTGGTCGGGCTTGCACTGACAGTCGTTTTGAAGCTGGTGCTGAAAATCCTTCTTGGGAGCACTCTGATTGGCGAAATGATTCAGTATGGCATTATCATTTTCTGGGTGATTTTCGTATATCCCTGGATATTCAGTCGAAAAATGAAATATTTATAAAAGAAATAAAAGAACTGTAAAAGAGTAAGAACCGGACTAGTTTCCAGTAAATTCTCCTTTACAGTTCTTTGTTTATTCGATAGAATGAAATTATCAATCAATTTATTTCATAAGGGGGAAATGTATGAAAAAGTATGCTACCGCAATTTTAAGGAAAATGTCTTCATTTCTGGAGATTTTCATCTCGGTCGTGCTTACAGTCAGCATTATACTTGTTGCTGTAAAGCTCGCGATGTCATTGAAAAATATCCCGAATTTTGACATGTATCCGAACTACAGTGATCTTCTGGAAAACTGTCTGAGCCTGATCATTGGTGTCGAAATGATACGAATGCTCTATCAGCAGACACCTTCAACCGTATTTGAAGTTCTGCTTTTTGCCATTGCACGACAAATCATCGTAGAACACTCTAATCCGGTTGCCACCCTGATCGGCGTGATTTCCATCGCGATTCTCTTTGCAACACGTAAATTCCTGTTTGTGGAATTCGATGAATCCGAGCGAGTGATCTTCCGGGCTACCTCAAAGGCAAAGCATGTAAACTCCATCATCCATGTACATATTCCATGTGAGGACAATCAGACACTTCGGGATGTACTCCATAAGCGATTTGAGGAAGAACAGACCGAGATTGGAGTCGGTGCATGTACCTATTTCGATAATTTTGGGCTCCGTGTGGCAAAGATGCATAACGGCGATATATCCCGGGTCGAAGTAATCCGCTCCATTCATTAAGCCAAAATTTATTCTTTTTTCATTGCATGTCCATAGTGAAATAGAGTATAATATTTATAGATTCATAGAACAGTGATTCTATTCTATGGAATGCTCTTATGAGGTGCGTCCGGCACCCTGCATAGGAAATACAAACAAAAGGAGTTGAGCTGTATGAAATTTATCATTAGCGGAAGAAACATCGAAATCACACCAGGTCTCAGACAGGCCGTAGAACAGAAGCTTGGGAAGCTTGAAAGGTATTTTACTCCTGAAACAGAAATCATCGTAACCTTAAGTGTCGAAAAGGAACGTCAGAAAATCGAGGTCACAATCCCTGTCAAGGGCAACATTATCCGCTCTGAACAGGTAAGCAGTGATATGTACGTATCCATCGATTTAGTAGAAGAGATTATCGAGCGCCAGCTTCGAAAGTATAAAACGAAACTCATTGCCAAACATCAGGGTGGACATGACTTCCGCCAGGAATTCATCGATGAAGAGACCAATGCCGAACCGAATCCGGAAGAAATCCAGATCGTCCGCACAAAGCGCTTCGGAATCAAACCGATGTTCCCGGAAGATGCCTGCATCCAGATGGAACTTCTCGGACACAACTTCTACGTGTTCAGCAACGCAGAGACTGATGAAGTCAATGTTGTATATAAGAGAAAGAATGGTACTTACGGACTGATTGAACCTGAATTTCAATAAACATAATCGAATATAGTATAAAGAATGCTGGTCACTTATGTGACCAGCATTTTACTTCAAAGCAGCGTTATTCAATCTCTTTTTTATCCAATCGGAAATATCTCAATCTTCCCGTCAATATCCGCGAAATAACACATATCACCGGATTCCAGCTTCGCCTGTCCGTTTGTTCCTTCCGTAATCTCAGCCAACACTTCCCGTTCCTCCACCTCCGGAATCAGAACATGAATCTTAACACTGTCCGTATATTCCGTATCTCGCACAAAAAGTTTACGTTGTGCCAGAATGTACTGGATCTTTCCAAGTCCCGTATAATCTGTCCCGATCACATATTCTTTCCCAAGGTATTTTGTAATCACAGTGCTCGCCAACAGACCGGCTTTCGTTGCGGCCTGATAAGCCCTCACCAAACCTCCGGTTCCCAAAAGGGTCCCACCGAAATACCGTGTCACCACGACTGCCGTATCATGAAGCTCTTCTCCCATCAGGACATCCAGCATCGGTTTCCCTGCTGTTCCGCCAGGTTCTCCATCATCACTGCACCGTTGGATCTCGAAATGTTCTCCGATCACATAAGCAAAACAGTTATGCGTTGCATTCCAGTATTTCTTTCTCATCTGCTCGATAAAACCAATCGCCTCTTCCTCACTGTGCACCGGCAAAACCGTAGCAATAAATCTGGACTTTTTTTCCGTAATTTCGCCTTCGCTTCCTTCAAACACTGTCCTATATTTCTTAAGCATCCTTATTCTTTCCCTTCATCTGCAAATTATAATTCCTATGACAAGTATACAAATCCTGATTACCAGATGCAAGACAATTACAAAAATATTACAAATCAACACGATTCGACAAGAATTCGGAAGTTTTTCTTAATTTTCTCATAGGTAATAAGGAAGTTTTTATTTTTCGCTTTATTTAGATTGGTATATTTGCTATAATAAATCAATATGAAGGAGGCAATGTTCATGAATTATGGAAAAAGAAGCGCTTCTAAAAAGCAAAAAAATATTACTTCCAAAGCAAATATGCGAAAGAAAAAAATAGGTGTGCGCCTATTTAAAGGTTTTTTACTCTGTATTGCCGTTGTATGTATCGCAGGCGCAGCAGGTGCCGGGCTTCTGGTAAAACGAATCATTGATAATGCACCGGAGATTACTCCTTCCAGCATCAAACCAGAGGGATATACTTCTGTTGCCTATGCGGATGACAATGCAACGATCATCGAAGATTTCAAGCAGGCCGGTTCCAACCGCGTTTATGTGACAATCGATGAAATTCCGGAAGATCTTCAGCATGCATTTGTTGCTGTCGAAGACTCCCGGTTTTATCAGCACAACGGGATTGACCCCCAGGGAATTCTTCGAGCTGCTGTAGTAGGACTTACAAGCGGACATTTTTCGGAAGGAGCCAGTACAATTACCCAGCAGCTTATTAAGAACAATGTATTTCCAGACTTCATTAATGAAAGTCAGTTGGAAAAGGTTGAACGTAAATTGCAGGAACAGTATCTTGCCCTGCAGCTTGAAAAGCAGCTGAGTAAGGAAGAGATTCTTGAAAGTTATCTCAATACCATTAACCTTGGTCAGAACACATTGGGAGTACAAGCTGCAGCCAAACGTTATTTTGGCAAGGATGTATCCGATCTAACGCTTTCCGAATGCGCAACGATTGCTGCAATTACCAAGAGTCCGGGTGGTTATAACCCAATCACGAACCCAGAGAAAAATGCAGAACGTCGGAAGAAAGTGCTGGACAATATGTTGGAACAAGGGTATATTGATCAAGCTGAACACGATGAGGCACTGGCCGATGATGTTTACTCCCGAATTCAAACGGTGAACACCCAGGTTTTGGAAGAAACACGTGTTACTTCTTATTTTGTTGATGCACTGATCGACCAGCTGATGGATGATTTGACCTCCGCCGATGGTCTCGGCTATACAGAGACTCAGGCTTACAACGCGATTTACAGCGGCGGTCTCAGCATTTACACAACTCAGAATCTGACGATTCAGGGAATCTGTGACGATGAGCTCAACAACGATGACAATTTCCCATCGAAAACGACCTGGGATCTAGACTACGCATTGACCGTCACCAGGGCAGATGAAGCGCAGACACAGGAAAACTATTCCGTAGGAAATGTAAAGCAATATAATGGTGTGGATTCCAAGTATTTATATAGTTCAAAAGAGGAAGCTTACCAACACATCGAAGCTTTTAAGGCAAGCATCGCCCAGGAGGGAGATACCTATGATGAATACGTGAATCTCGCTCCGCAGCCACAGGCTTCTGTCTGTATCATTGACCAAAGCAACGGTCATATTAAAGCAATGGTCGGAGGGCGTGGCGAGAAAACCACAAACCGTGGACTGAACCGTGCTTACGGCACGACTCGTCAGGCCGGTTCCTGCTTTAAGATTCTTGCTGTTTACGCACCGGCCCTCGACAGTGCAGGTAAGACTCTTGCAGATGTCGAAGTGGACGAGCCATATTACTATCAATCCAATCCAGACAAGCAGGTTCACAACTGGTGGGGCGATTCCTACCGCGGTGCGGTAACGCTTCGGAAAGCAATTGAACAGTCTATGAACGTTATCGCCGTAAAAGTGATCAACGAAATTTCCGTTTCACTTGGCTATGAATATGTAGAGAAATTCGGTATCACCACTCTTTCGAAAGATAAGGATATGGTAGAATCCCTTGCGCTTGGTGGTGTATCACACGGTGTATACAATTATGAACTGACCGCCGCTTATGCCGCAATCGCCAACGGCGGCGTCTATAATAAGCCGATTCTTTACACAAAAGTACT
Organism: Bariatricus sp. HCP28S3_F11; assembly: GCF_052065395.1. Taxonomy (NCBI): domain Bacteria; kingdom Bacillati; phylum Bacillota; class Clostridia; order Lachnospirales; family Lachnospiraceae; genus Bariatricus; species Bariatricus sp. HCP28S3_F11. The sequence continues at coordinate 151,182 of NZ_JBQHUC010000002.1, forward strand.
GGATCATGACGGTAATGTGCTGATTGATAATACCAAAAACGAATCGAAAACCATCATCAAAGATACGACTGCTGCCCTCCTGACACTCGCGATGGAAGATGTTGTAACAAAGGGTACTGCAGCACCGTATGCCCAGCTTGAAAATATGCCGGCAGCCGGAAAAACCGGTACAACTTCTGATAATAAGGATCTATGGTTTGCCGGATATACACCTTATTATACCTGTTCCATCTGGATGGGATATGATAACAACCAATCGCTCAGTGACACAAGCTGGTACTACCACGTGCGAATCTGGTCCAATATTATGGATAGAATTAACAGCGCCCTTGGTCTGGCCTATAAAGATTTCACAATGCCATCTTCTCTGGTAAGAAGAACCATCTGTACTGAGACCGGACTACTTGCTTTATCTGATGAATGTCCTTCCATGACAGAATGGTTTGCTCCGGGCACTTATCCGACGGAAACTTGTCCGGGACACGAGCCGGTAGAACCCGAAGAGCCCGAAGAACCGGATGATTCTGAGAATCCGGATGATGGAGGAGGAAGCGGAAACGGCGGAAACGGCGGAAACAGCGGAAACGGCGGAAATGGAAGTGGAAATGGAGGAAATAGCAGCGGCAATGGCGGTGGAACGCCCACCCCAACAGAGCCTACCACTCCGACAGAGCCTACCACTCCGACAGAGCCTACTACTCCGACGGATCCAACCACTCCAACAGACCCAGGCACATCAGATCAATAGAATAATCCAAAATATCAAAAGGGACGTAACACGAATTATCATTGCGTGTTACGTCCCTTTTTTAACTATCAAACTTGTTTCTTCTGCTTTCCATATGTACTTATTTAAGGATCATCTTAGCCGCCCCACAGATTCCTGCATCATTTCCGAGCTGTGCAAGAGCAAACTGTGTTTCCCTGTTTGCGAAGAATGCTCTTTCCTTAAATGGCCCCTCGATATAGTCGAAAAGGATTTCTCCGGCTCTTGATACTCCTCCCCCAATTACAATGACTGCAGGATCACATGCTGCCGCAAGATTGGCAAGTGCATATCCCAGATATTTTCCAAACTCTTTTGCGACTTCAATTGCTGCCTTGTCATCTTTTTTTACAGCATCAAACACTTCTTTTGCACTGAGTTCCGTAACATCACGCAGCAAACTCGGCTCCTCGTCTTGCGCAAGACGTTTCCGGGCAAGTCTAACAATCCCCGTCGCTGATGCGTATTGTTCCAGACATCCTCTGTTACCACATCCGCAGGGTTCCGTCTCTTCATAATTCACACAAATGTGTCCTATTTCACCGCCTGCTCCATGCTTTCCTATCACACACTCACCGTTGATAATGACTCCTCCACCTACGCCGGTTCCGAGCGTAACCATGACCATGTTGCGATGTCCCTGGCCTCCACCGAGCCACATTTCTCCCAACGCAGCTACATTGGCATCATTTCCCGTAGCAACATGGATTCCGGTCAGTTCCTCCAACTCACGCTTCACTTCCTTGTATCCCCATCCGAGATTTGCGGTATTCGGCACAATCCCGTCTTCTGTGACCGGTGCCGGAATTCCAAGCCCGATTCCGAGAATCTGCTGTTTCTCAAGTCCAAACTCCATCATTTTCTTATTAATTGCTTTTGTAACATCCGGAAGAATTGCTTCCCCTGCGTTCTCCGTTCTGGTCTTGATTTCCCATTTATCAACCATCTTTCCATCAAACTGGAACAATCCCATTTTGATTGTCGTTCCTCCAATGTCAACTCCAAAACAATAATTCATTTTCTTTTCTCCTTCTTTTATCTAATTACTTTTTTTGCAGATTTTCCTGAACACGCCGGTATAATTCTTGAGCAGCGTTATACCCCATCTGTTTCTGCCTATGGTTGACAGCTGCCGACTCGACGATAATTGCCAGATTTCTTCCCGGACGAATCGGAATACTATGGCAAACAATGCGGTTGCCCAGGAATTCCGTATATTCTTCTGTAAGTCCAAGACGGTCGTACTCTTTATCCTTATTCCAGTCTTCCAACGTAATCGCCAGATCGATATTCTGTGTTTCTTTCACACTCTGTACACCGAACAAAGTTTTCACATCAATGATTCCGATTCCCCTCAGCTCAATAAAATGTCTTGTAATATTCGGTGCCATTCCGACCAGAGTATCATCACTGACTTTATGGATTTCAACCACATCGTCCGTTACAAGACGATGTCCTCTCTTGATCAGTTCCAGCGCAGCCTCACTCTTTCCAATTCCGCTTTCACCCATAATCAGGACACCGACACCATACACCTCAACCAGAACGCCGTGTATAGAAATGCAAGGTGCAAGTTCTACGTTCAACCAGCGAATGATCTCCGCTGTAAATGCCGAAGTCGGCTTGTCCGTAATAAACACCGGAGTCCCTGTTTCCACTGCTTTCTCAAGAAATACTTTGTCCGGCATCAATTCCCGACAGAAAATGAAGCAAGGAACGCCATAAGACATCAACGTAACATAGATCTTTTCTCTCTGCTCCTCTGACAGTGTCTCCAGATACGTATACTCCACATATCCGATTATCTGCACTCTCTGAGACTCAAAATGATCAAAAAAACCTGCCAGCTGAAGTGCCGGTCTGTTGATATCCGGAATCTTTACTTCACGTTTTGTCAGATCCACTTCCGGTGTCAGATTCTTCAACTTCATTTTTTCCACGATTCTCTGTAACTCAACTCCCATTGTCTGTTCTCCTTTTCCATTATCTTTTTTCCAGGGATTCATCCTGATCTTTTGTGTCACTCCTAAAGAAATTATACACGCTTCGTGCCGATTTTTCATCCATAGATGGAATTTTTTTCAAATCTTCTATTTCAGCTTTTTTTATTTCATCCAATCCCACAAAATTCTTCATAAGCGCTTTTCTCCTTGCCGGTCCGATACCGGGGATATCATCCAGAATCGAATGAACCTGGCCTTGTCCACGCAGCTTTCTGTGGAATTCAATTGCAAAACGGTGTGCTTCATCCTGGATTCTGGTAATCAGCCGAAAAGCCTCTGAATTTCGATCAATTGGCAGTTCCTCATTATTATAATATAATCCCCTGGTCCGGTGATGGTCATCCTTTACCATACCGCAGACCGGAATCGCAAGATGCAGTTCATCCAGAACTTCCAGCGCCACATTCACCTGACCTTTTCCTCCGTCCATCAGGATCAGATCCGGAAATACCTGAAAACTTCCAAGTTCCTTCCCACTCTTCTGTTCATCCAGTCCATGAAGGAATCTTCTGGTCAACACTTCTCTCATACTGGCATAATCATCTGCTCCCTGAACTCCTTTGATCTTAAATTTTCTGTAATCATTACGTTTCGGTTTTCCACGCTCATATACTACCATGGATCCCACTGAATCAAATCCATTCGTATTGGAAATATCAAAAGCCTCCATCCGCAAAATATTTTGAAGTCCCAGAATACTCTCAATCTCCTTGACCGCCCCGATCGTTCTTCCCTCTTCTCTCTTCAGCCTTTCCTTATCCTTTGCAAGAACCAGCTGCGCATTCTTTGCGGCAAGTTCCACAAGCTTCTCTTTTTCTCCTTTTTTTGGGACCCGCAAATGCACTTTATGCCCTCTCTTCTGCCCCAACCATTGTTCCAGAATGTCCTGGTCTTCCGGTTCTTCCGGAAGCATCAGCTCTCCCGGTATATAAGGTGTAGCAGCATAAAACTGTTTGATAAAACTGGATAGGATCTCACTTACTCCATCTCCTTTTGCAATTCTGAGATAGAAATGATCACGTCCGATCAGCCTGCCGCTGCGAATAAAAAATACCTGGATCACCGCATCCTCCTGCTCTCTCGCAAGCGCAATAATATCCCGATCTTCTCCTCCTGTATCTGTAATCTTCTGTTTTTGGGCAATCTGTCTGACACTTCCGATCAGTTCCCGGTATTCGATTGCTTTCTCAAATTCCAGATTATCCGATGCCTCCATCATCTTCTGTTCCAGATCTCCCAGTATCTTCTCATAGTTTCCATTCAGGAACTTCAGCACCTCATCTACCGACTTTTTGTATTCTTCCTGAGAAATATACCCCTGACATGGAGCATCGCATTGCTTGATATGGTGGTAAAGGCACGGCCGCTCCTTTCCGATATCCTTGGGAAGGCTTCTGTTGCAGCTTCTCAAATGATACAGCTTCCGTACCAGTTCAATCGTATCCTTCACTGCAGTCACACTCGTATAAGGGCCAAAATATTTAGCCTTATCTTTCTTCATCTGACGGGCCATCATAATTCTCGGGTATGCCTCATTTACCGTAACTTTGATAAAAGGATAGCTTTTGTCATCCATCAGCATGGTATTGTATTTCGGGCGGTATTCCTTGATCAAATTACATTCCAGCACTAACGCTTCCAACTCAGAATCTGTGACAATATACTCGAAACGAGTAATGTGTGTCACCATCTGTTCAATCTTCACACCCTTATTACGGCTACTCTGAAAATACTGCCGGACACGATTCTTCAGGCTGATCGCCTTTCCTACATAAATGATCTCATCCTTTTCATCATGCATCAGATAAACGCCCGGACGTCCGGGCAGTTTCTTTAATTCTTCTTCAATAATAAATGTCTGATTTTCCATAGTCCTATTATACTTGTCCGTAGGGAATAATACAAGTGACAAAACGGCGGTCCGCTAAAATCAAGCTGACCGCCGCAAAATATACTTCTATTTATCTGTTCTTAGGAAGAATGAATCCATCCTCATCTTTTTCAGTTTCATTTTCTGAATTGTTTTCTTGATCCAGAAGTCTCTGTTCCTTCTCTTTTGCAGGAAGTTCTCCTGCTTTTTTCGTCTCATCTTCTTCAGACTCCGGAATTCCTTCGCATTTTCTGAAGATCTTCATGAATTCTTTTCCGGTAATCGTCTCTTCACGAATCAGGAATTCAGCAATCTGATCCATTGTATCACGATGCTCGGATAACAAACGTTTGGCTTCTGCATAAGCCCCTTTCAGCATTTTCATGACTTCCTGATCAATCTCAGAAGCTGTTGCTTCTCCGCAGTTCATGACCGGACGTCCGTCCAGATAACGATTCTGAACTGATTCCAGACCGATCAAGCCGAATTTCTCTGACATACCATACTGTGTAACCATAGCACGTGCAATTCTGGTTGCCTGCTCAATATCGTTGGACGCTCCAGTCGTTACCGTATCGAACACGATTTCTTCCGCGGCACGGCCCGCGAGCATTCCCACCAGCATCGCTTCCAGTTCTGCCTTGGTATTCAGGAACTTCTCTTCTTCCGGTGTATGCATTACATACCCGAGCGCTCCCATCGTTCTTGGAACGATTGTAATCTTCTGCACCGGTTCAGCGTCCTTCTGCAGAGCACTTACCAGGGCATGTCCCACCTCATGGTAAGACACGATCCGGCGCTCTTTCTGACTCATGATCCGGTCTTTCTTCTCCTTACCTACAAGAACCACTTCCACTGCCTCAAAAAGGTCTGCCTGTGATACAACCTGACGCCCGTTCTTCACTGCATTGATGGCAGCCTCATTGATCATATTTGCAAGATCTGATCCCACCGCTCCTGAAGTTGCAAGCGCAATTTCTTCCAGATTCACGGTCTCATCCATCTTGACATCTTTCGAATGTACCTTGAGGACATCAATTCGTCCTTTCAGATCCGGCTTGTCAACGATGATCCGACGATCAAAACGTCCCGGACGAAGCAACGCCGGATCCAGGATCTCCGGACGGTTCGTAGCTGCAAGAAGCAACAACCCTTTATTTGTATCGAATCCATCCATTTCCGCAAGAAGCTGATTCAACGTCTGCTCACGCTCATCGTTTCCGCCGAGCTGGCTGTCCCTGCTCTTACCGATTGCATCGATCTCATCGATGAAGATGATACACGGAGCCATCTGCTGAGCCTGTTTGAAAAGGTCTCGCACTCTGGAAGCACCTACACCGACATACATCTCAACAAACGCAGAACCGGACAAAGAAAAGAACGGCACATTCGCCTCACCAGCAACCGCTTTCGCAAGAAGAGTCTTACCTGTTCCCGGAGGTCCCACAAGCAGTGCACCTTTCGGAAGTTTCGCACCGATACCGGTATATTTCCCCGGATTATGAAGGAAATCTACTACTTCCTGCAGAGATTCCTTTGCCTCATCCTGTCCGGCAACATCCTTAAATGTAACACCGGTAGACTTTTCCACATACATCTTGGCATTGCTCTTACCGATCCCCATCACTCCGCCGCCTTTCGACATTCCTCTCATCAGATAGATGGCCATCCCGATCAGAAATACGAACGGAAGCACTGTTGCAAGGAGGTTCATAACAATGTATGGTGTAGAATCCGGTATCTCGTGGCTGAGCTTCACGCCGGCATCCAGCAGTTTCTGTGTAAGGTTCGGATCATCTACAACTCCAGTATAATACTCTTTTTCAGAAGCAAAGATACTCTTTTTATCTTCCTCCTGATTCTCTTTTACAGCACCCTCAACCACTCCGCTCTCATCAGTTGCCTTATCCTTCTCCGCTGCGATCTCACTCTCGCTCTTCGGTTTGATCACGATCCGGTCTGATTCAATCACAACTTCCTTCACTTCTCCGTCCTCAACCATCTCCATAAAACGGTCATAAGAGATTTCCTGCGCATTATCGTCATCACGCATCTGGAAAAAGGAAAACATAAGAACTGCAACAAGAAGAAGTATGAAAATCAGCATATTCATTCCCTGACGATTGTTCTTATTATTAGGGTTTCCGTTTCTATTGTTAGGATTATTCCTGTTATTTTGATTATTCATAAGTATCCTCCTAGTTTTCATCTCTTCTATTATAAGTAGCTCAAAAACATAAATCAATAAAAAGATTATGAAAAGATTGTAAAAATGACATATACTATAGTATACTGTTAAGTGGAATGTCAAAAATACACGCAGAGAGGGATGGTAACCAATGAAAATCGGATTTGACAATGAAAAATATCTTAGCATGCAGTCTTCACATATTCGTGAACGTATCAATAAATTTGACAACAAGCTTTACCTCGAATTCGGTGGAAAGCTTTTTGATGACTACCATGCAGCCAGAGTTCTTCCCGGTTTTATGCCGGACAGCAAGCTCCGCCTTCTTAAAGAACTTTCAGATACTGCCGAGATCGTCATCGTCATAAGCGCTGCCGACATAGAAGCAAACAAAGTACGCGGTGATCTGGGGATCACGTATGACACAGACGTTCTGCGTCTGAAGGACTCCTTTGAAGAAAACGGCCTCTATGTAGGAAGTGTTGTAATCACGCAATATTCCGGTCAGAACAGTGCACATCTGTTCAAAGGACGTCTGGAAAAGATGGGAATTAAAGTTTATATTCATTATATGATAGAAGGGTATCCTTCCAATATACCACTGATCGTCAGTGACGAAGGATACGGTAAGAATGATTATATTGAAACCACTCGCCCCTTGGTTGTTATCACAGCACCAGGACCGGGAAGCGGCAAGATGGCGACATGCCTCTCCCAGCTCTATCACGAACACAAACGCGGAATCCACGCTGGATATGCGAAATTTGAGACATTTCCGATCTGGAACATACCGCTCAAACATCCAGTCAATCTTGCCTATGAGGCTGCGACGGCCGATCTGAACGATGTCAACATGATTGATCCGTTCCATCTGGAAGCATATGGAGAAACCACAGTCAACTACAATCGTGACGTAGAGATTTTTCCGGTACTTTGTGCAATATTTGAGCGCATCTACGGAAGTAGTCCTTACAAATCTCCAACTGATATGGGTGTCAATATGGCCGGGAACTGTATCTGCGACGATGAAGTCTGCCGCGAGGCATCCAAGCAGGAGATCATCCGCCGTTATTATCATACTATGGACCGCTTTCTTGCCGGAAGCTGTCCACGTGAAGAAGCCTATAAAATTGAACTTCTTATGAATCAGGCTGGCGTTACCGTACACGACCGCAAGGTAGTAGATGCCGCACTGGATCTAGCCGCCGAGACCGACGGACCTGCCGCAGCACTGGAGCTTCCGGACGGAAAAATCGTAACCGGTAAGACTTCCAAACTTCTCGGTGCTTCAGCCGCCCTGATTCTGAATGCATTAAAAGAGCTTGCAGGCATTGATCACAGTGTACATGTGATCTCTCCGGCAGCAATCGAGCCGATTCAGAAAGTCAAGACAGAATATCTTGGAAGCCGCAATCCGCGTCTTCACATCGACGAAGTCCTGATCGCACTTTCCATCAGCGCTTCTACTGACCCTGTTGCAGAACTTGCCCTGAATCAGATTCCGAAGCTGAAAGGCTGTCAGGCGCACACCTCTGTCATGCTGGCAAATGTGGATGTCCGCCTGTTTCAGAAGCTTTCTATTCAGACAACTTCTGAGCCGAAATATGAGAAAAAACCAATTTACCAATAAGCACAAATTCACCATTCAAACTTTGTGATTTTTTTACACCCAGTCTGCAAAAAAAGATTGTATTTTCCTGTGGATTGGGTGTATACTTTTAAAGTATTTTATTTCACAATTATATTATTTACCGGTTTCATTTCGAACCGGGTTTGACGAGGAAGCCAAAGATTGATATCTTATGGTTTTTTTCGCTTTTTTTAGAGAAAAAATATAGTAATGGTATGAGCAGTATAGTATAAGGAGGTTATTATGGCAGTAAAATATGTATTTGTCACCGGAGGTGTTGTATCCGGTCTCGGCAAAGGAATCACAGCAGCATCCCTCGGTCGTCTTTTAAAAGCACGCGGCTACACGGTCACCATGCAGAAATTCGATCCATATATCAACATTGACCCGGGAACCATGAATCCGGTACAGCACGGAGAAGTATTCGTAACCGATGACGGTGCGGAAACCGATCTCGATCTCGGACATTATGAACGTTTTATTGATGAAAGTCTTACCAGAAATTCCAATGTTACAACCGGTAAAATTTACTGGTCTGTTCTGCAGAAGGAACGCCGGGGAGACTTCGGAGGAGGAACCGTCCAGGTCATTCCCCATATCACAAACGAAATCAAAAGCCGTTTTTACAGAAACCCAACCGCTACCGACACAGAGATTGCAATCATTGAAGTAGGCGGAACCGTAGGCGATATCGAAAGTCAGCCTTTCCTGGAATCGCTTCGTCAGTTCCAGCATGATATGGGGCATGAAAATGTCATCCTGATCCATGTAACCCTGATTCCGTATCTTCGCGCTTCTCAGGAAATGAAAACCAAACCGACTCAGGCAAGTGTAAAAGAGCTCCAGGGAATGGGCATTCAGCCGGATATTCTCGTCTGCCGTTCCGAACATCCGCTGGACGACGGCATCAAGGACAAAATCGCCCTGTTCTGTAATGTACCTGCAAGCCATGTTCTCCAGAATCTGGACGTAGAGTATCTTTACGAAGCACCGCTTGCCATGGAGGAGGAACACCTCGCATCAGTTGTGTGCGAATCCCTTCATCTTCCATGTCCGGAGCCGGACCTCAAGGACTGGAGAGAGATGGTAGACTGTCTGAAGCATCCTACTCAGGAAGTGACTGTAGCACTGGTCGGAAAATACATCCAGCTCCACGATGCCTATATCAGTGTAGTAGAAGCCTTAAAGCACGGCGGTATTTACAGTCATACTACCGTAAATATTAAATGGGTGGATTCAGAAACGGTAACTCCGGAGAATGTGGATACGATCCTATCCGATGTAAGCGGTATCCTCGTGCCGGGAGGTTTCGGAGACCGCGGTATAGACGGAAAGATCGAAGCAATCAAATACGCCCGCACACACAAAGTTCCATTTCTCGGTCTCTGTCTTGGCATGCAGCTTTCCATTGTGGAATTTGCAAGAAATGTGGTCGGATATCACGATGCACACAGTGTGGAACTGAAACCGGACACCACGCATCCTGTCATCCATATTATGCCGGATCAGATTGGCGTGGAAAATATTGGAGGGACCTTAAGACTGGGATCTTATCCTTGTGTTCTTGATGAGACAAGCAAGGCCTACTCGCTCTACGGCAAGAAAGAGATTTCCGAACGGCACCGCCACCGTTACGAAGTCAACAATGACTACCGTGATGTGCTGGAAAAGAACGGCATGAAGCTCTCCGGCTTATCTCCGGACGGAAGGATCGTGGAAATGATCGAGATTCCAGACCACCCATGGTTCATCGGGACTCAGGCTCATCCGGAACTAAAGTCTCGTCCAAACAAACCGCATCCGTTGTTTAAAGGTTTTGTAGAAGCCGCACTGGACTACCAGTCTTCTAAGAACTAATCCTTTATGTATTTGATTTAGTGCCTGAAGTTTGCCACTTCGGGCACTTTTTTTCTTTACCACATCTTTTCCCTCTGATATACTTATATTGGGAGTTATGAACCAGAAGGATATATTCACTTCGGGAACTACAAAAGTTTATCTAAAGGAGGAACAAGTAAACATGGGAACTTTCAAACCAATGCTGCTTACAACCCTGAAAGGCTATGACCGTTCACAGTTCATCAAGGATGTAACAGCTGGCATTATTGTGGCTATTATTGCGCTTCCGCTTTCTATCGCACTTGCACTTGCTTCCGGTGTGGGGCCGGAAGCCGGAATCTTCACCGCAATCGTAGCCGGATTCGTTATCTCTGCACTCGGGGGTAGTGCAGTACAAATCGCCGGGCCGACCGCTGCATTTGCAACCATCGTAGCCGGTATTGTCGCCAAAAGCGGCACCGACGGCCTCGCTGCGGCAACCATCCTTGCCGGAATCATTCTGGTCATTATGGGTATCTGCCATTTTGGCAGCTTAATCAAATTCATTCCATTTACAATCACTACCGGATTTACCGCAGGAATTGCCGTAACGATTGTCATTGGACAGCTCAAAGACTTCTGTGGTCTCACCTATCCGGAAGGCGTGAAGCCGATCGAGACTATGGAGAAACTGGAAGCATTTATCCAAAATATCTCTACCCTGAACATCCATGCCGTAATCGTCGGCCTCGTCAGTCTTGCCGTCCTGACCATCGCTCCATATTTTGCTAAGAAAATCCCGGGATCATTGATTGCCGTGATCGTCGGAATCCTGATGGTGAGATTCCTGCCTCTGAAGGTCAATACCATCGGGGATCTGTATACCATCAGTAACCGTCTGCCGTCATTCCATCTGCCGTCCATGAGCTTTGAAATGATACGCACCGCACTTCCGGATGCATTTACCATCGCAGTGCTGGCAGCCATCGAATCGCTTCTCTCCTGTGTGGTTGCCGATGGAATGATCAACAGCAAACACCGTTCCAATACGGAACTGATTGCCCAGGGCGCCGGCAATATGGCTTCTGCATTCTTCGGAGGAATCCCTGCAACAGGAGCCATTGCACGTACTGCTGCCAACATCAAGAACGGTGGCCGCACTCCGATTGCCGGTATGGTACATTCTATCACTCTGGTTTTGGTTCTTGTCGTCCTGATGCCATTCGCCGGAATGATTCCTATGCCGACAATCGCTGCGATTCTTTTCATTGTTGCATACAATATGTGCCAGTGGAGACCGTTTGTTCGTCTGGTAAAGACTGCCCCAAAGAGCGACATCGCAGTTCTTGTCATTACCTTTATCCTCACCATCGTCTTCGACCTTGTAGTTGCAATCGAGATCGGAATGCTTCTTGCATGTCTGTTATTTATCAAGCGCATGAGCGATGAGACAAGTATAAGAGGATGGACCTATGCAGATGACGACAGTGAAGAAGTAAATAGTCAGCTTCGCGTACTTCCGCGTGAAATCAGCGTTTACGAAATCAATGGTCCGCTCTTCTTTGGCGCAGCTGACTCCATCGAACAAATCATCTGCCATAGCAAAACCAAATGTCTGATACTCCGTATGCGCGGTGTTCCGGCATTAGACAGCACAGCCATGAACTCTCTGATCGATTTATGGAAAAAATGTAAAGAAGACAACATTACGATAATCTTCTCTCATGTAAATGAACAGCCTATGAATGCACTGAATAAAGCCGGCTTTGTGGAAATGGCCGGAAAAGAGAATTTCTGCAGCAATATTGAAGAATCTCTGGAACGCGCAGAAAAACTGATCCAAATATAAAATCTTTCCATTGAAAAAGCGGGCGATGTCATATGGACATCGCCCGCTTTTTCTCTATGCACAGCTTGAAGCAGATTCAAACTGAGAATTATATAGCTCGGCATAAAAGCCGCCTTTCGCAAGCAATTCTTCATGCCTTCCCTGTTCGATAATATCTCCGTCCTTCATCACCAGAATCAGGTCCGCATCCCGTATCGTTGAGAGACGATGTGCGATTACAAAGCTGGTTCTTCCCTTCATCAGGTTATCCATTGCTTTCTGAATCTGGACTTCCGTTCTGGTGTCAACAGAGCTTGTTGCCTCGTCCAGAATCAGAATCTTCGGATCCGCTAGAATCGCTCTTGCGATCGTAAGAAGCTGTTTCTGCCCCTGGGACACATTGCTCGCCTCTTCATTTAGTTCCATCTGGTACCCGTTCGGCAGAGTCTGTACAAACCGGTGTACATGTGCCGCTTTCGCGGCCGCTACCACTTCCTCATGTGTCGCATCCAGCTTGCCGTAGCGGATATTATCCTCAATCGTTCCGTTGAACAGCCAGGTGTCCTGAAGCACCATTCCGAACATTTCCCTGAGCTCACTCCTGTTGAAATCCCTGACATTATGTCCGTCAACCAGAATCGCTCCCTTATTCACATCATAAAAACGCATCAGCAGTTTGATCATCGTGGTCTTGCCGGCTCCTGTAGGACCGACAATGGCAATCTTCTGTCCCTGATGTACCTCAGCCGAGAAATCATGGATGATCACATGATCCGGATTATAACCAAATTGTACATGATCGAACGTGACATTTCCTTCCAGTCCCTCCACAGAAACCGGATGTTCCACAACCTGGTCCTCTTCTTCTTCTCCAAGGAATTCAAATACTCGCTCGGAAGCTGCCGCCGTAGACTGCAGCATATTCGCGACCTGCGCTACCTGCTGGATCGGTTGGGTAAAAGAACGCACATACTGAATGAAGGACTGGATATCACCCACTTCAATTGTTTTGCGGATTGCCAGATATCCTCCAAGGATCGAAACACCGACGTATCCCAGATTGCCGACAAACTGCATGATCGGCATCATCATACCGGAAAGGAACTGTGATTTCCACGCCGACTGATAAAGGATCTCATTCGTCTCATCAAAGGTTCGGATCACATCCTTTTCTTTGTTGAATGCCTTTACAATATTGTGTCCGCCATAAACCTCTTCCACCTGTCCATTAATATGTCCCAGATATTCCTGCTGGCTCTTAAAGAACTTCTGAGAATGCTTTACGATCGTAGATACAAATATCATAGAGATTGGAAGAATCAAAAGTGCCACGACCGTCATCAGTGGACTGATGCTCAGCATCATCACCAGAACACCAATGAGCGTTGTCACAGAAGTGATCAACTGCGTTGCACTCTGGTTCAGACTCTGGCTGAGCGTATCCACATCATTCGTCACTCTGGAGAGTACCTCTCCGTGTGTCGTCTTGTCAAAATATTTCATTGGCAGGCGGTTGATTTTCTCGGAAATTTCCTTTCTCATGCGGTATGTCATTTTCTGTGATATTCCTGTCATAATAAATCCCTGCAGGAAAGACAGCAGCGCACTTACCGCGTAGAGGCAGAGAAGCGCAATCAGTATCTTTCCTATTTTCCCAAAATCAATCCCGTCGCCTCCGGATATCTTGCTGATCAGTCCGTTAAAGATCTCCGTCGTCGCTTTTCCAAGAACCTTAGGACCCAATATACTGAAAACGGTACTTCCGATCGCAAATACCGCGACAAAGAAAATGCCGATTTTATATACACTCATGTAATTGATCAGTTTTTTCATAGTCCCGCCGAAATCTTTCGCTTTTTCCGTTGATTTCATCGGTCCGTGTCCTCCGTGTCTAGGCATGCGCCATCTCCTCCTTTCCGGTCGTTCCCATATCTCCCGCAAGTTCCTTCTCGGACAACTGCGAAGAAGCAATCTGATAATATGCATCACAGTTTTTCAAAAGCTCTTTATGTGTACCGATTCCCGCTATTCTTCCCTCATCCAGAACGATGATCTGTTCTGCATGGAGAATCGTGCTGATTCTCTGCGCCACAATAATAACGGTACTGTCCTGCGTCTTTTCCTTCAAGGCAGCCCGCAGCGTTACGTCGGTTTTATAATCCAGCGCGGAGAAGCTGTCATCGAAAATAAAGACATCCGGCTTCTTCGCGATCGCACGCGCAATGGACAATCTCTGTTTCTGTCCTCCGGAGACATTGGTTCCGCCTTGAGCGATCGGACTGTCATATTTTTTTCGCTTCTCTTCGATAAATTCTGTCGCCTGGGCAATCGAAGCCGCCTCTTCCATCTCCGCCTTCGTTCCATCCGGATTTCCGTAAAGAATATTGGATTCGATCGTACCTGAGAACAGTACCCCTTTCTGCGGAACATATCCCAATTTATCCCGAAGCTCATGCTGAGTGATTTCCCGGATATCGGTTCCGTCGATCAGGATCCTTCCGCCTGTCACATCATAGAATCTCGGAATCAGGTTGACGATCGTAGACTTTCCGCTTCCAGTACTTCCGATGATCGCTGTCGTCTGTCCAGGTTTTGCCGTGAAATGAATATCATGAAGCACATCCTCCTCGGCCCCCGGATAGCGGAAGTTTACATGATCAAACACCACTTCTCCTTTACTTCCTGCAGGGAGTGTTTCCGGATTCTCTGGATCCTCGATTGCTGTTTTACTCGCAAGAATTTCATCTACACGATCTGCAGCGACCGCCGCTCTCGGGAGCATGATGGACACCATACAGATCATTAAGAACGACATGATGATCTGCATCGTATACTGGATAAATGCCATCATATCACCGACCTGCATATTTCCGTTATCGATTCCATGCGCCCCGTTCCAGACGATCAGAATCGTAATTCCATTCATAACCAGCATCATGACCGGCATCATAAATGTCATCGCACGATTTACAAACAGATTTGTCTTCATCAGATCTTTGTTTGCATTATCAAAACGCTTCTCTTCATATTTCTCCGTACTGAACGCCCGGATAACAGAAAGTCCGGTAAGGATCTCCCTCGTTACCAGATTCAGACGGTCCACCATGTTCTGCAAAATCTTGAATTTCGGCATTGCCACGATAAATAATACCAACACAAGCAGAAGTATGAGCACAACCGCAAGTCCGATGATCCATGACATATCGACATTGGTCCGGAATACCTTGATGATTCCGCCTGCTGCCATGATCGGTGCATACATTACCATCCTCAGTAACATAACGACCAGCATCTGAATCTGCTGGATATCATTGGTACTCCTTGTAATCAGGGATGCCGTTGAGAAATGGTCGAATTCCGCGTTTGAAAATCCGACTACTTTCTTGAATACCCTGCTTCTTAAGTCACGTCCGGTTCTAGCCGCAACACGGGATGCCAGAAGTCCCACCATCACACTGGCAAGCATTCCAAGAAATGCTAGGCCGATCATCTTCGCACCTGTTCTCAGAATATAGCTGTTCTGAATTTGTTCCGTATCCATTCCCAGCTTTTCATACACAGTCTTTATATAAGCCGTAGCTGCCTGCTCCACGATCGAATCCGGCATATCATCCATTTTTTCTGCAATCTGTGCTACCATCTCTTCTCTCTGATCCTCAGAGAGCATTCCCAGAATTTCGAACATATCCGCTTCATCAATCTTCTGCATCTGCGCTTCAATCTGCGCCTGCATTTCTTCCTGCTGTTTCTTAGCAAGCTCCGGATTTGCCTCAAGAGCAGCCTTCTCCTCTTCTGTCATCTGAGAGGCGGCTTTCTTTGCCTTTGCCTCCGCCTGTGACTGAATGGCTGCTTTCATGTTGTCCTTCATCGATACTTCCATCTGTTTGGTTGTATCGCTATCAGACTCAAATCCGGATACCAGCAGCATCGGCTGTCCCAGGATTTCCGACAATTCCTGCACTTCTTCCTTGTCTTCGGCAGCTGATTCCTTCAGAACATAAACACTGCCTTCACAGTCATATCCGGTATCCGCCGTCTTCAGCTCATACGCCTCCAGCACCCGTTCGCTATCCTCCCTGCTCATAAACAAAAGCAGCCTCTCCATCTCCTCTTCGGTAACAGCTTCCGGTATCTTCTCGTCAATTCCTCCCTGCTGAATTCCCACATTTACAATGTCAGAAGTATAAGAAGGAAGTGACAGATCGCAGGTTGCCTGAACAATCAGGAAACCGATGATAACAACAATGGTCGCCATATACGGTTTCAAATGTTTCAATAATTTTCTCATATCAACAACGATCCTTTCTTCTCGTTTTCACATATCCCTTTTCTGTCTGGTCCATATGGGGACATGTTTCCATTAATTCTTTCAGATTAATCTCCTTTACAGAAAAAAGATTTTCCCGCATCTGCAGCATCAAACGCCGGAGCAGCAACTTTTCTTCTACACTCATATCCTTGAACAGTACCGCATCTGCCTGATCCGCAATTGTCATTAACTTCTCTGTGCATTCCATCCCCTTCTCCGTGATCTGAATATTTACGATACGCTGATCCTTCTTGTCCGGTCTGCGCTCCACATACTCCAGCTTCTCCAGCTTCTGGATCGCGACCGTCACAGACGGCGGCTTCACCCCGATATGATCCGCGATCTCACGCTGCGAGAGCGGCCCTGCTTTTCTAAGGAAAAGCAAAATCCCGGCGTGTCCCGGCTTGATCTTCAAAGGTTCTATCAAGTGAATAATATACTGCACATTCATATGAAACACCTGATGCATCAAAAACAGTAATGGTATGTTTTTGTCACAGCACATGCCGGTACTGTCGCCTTCTCTCCGTTCATCCTGATACATCATCTCACCTCCAATGCTTAGATGTCTAACGGTTATTCTATGATTTATGTACAGAAATGTCAATTGTATGAGAAAAGATTTTATACTTTTATTATAATTTCTGCGCATTATTTAATTAGATATTTAACTTTATCTTTATCCCCCAAAACAAAAAAAGGTCCACCGGACCTTTTTTTACGTATACATCTTACATTTTCATATTTACAGATCCGCCAGAAGTGATCTCACATTCTCCTCCGTCGTAGCCCAGCTGGTACAAAGCCGGATTACGCTGTGCGTCTCATCATATCTCTGCTGATATGTCACACCGTATTTTTCACGGATCTTCTCAAGCTTCTCATCCTCGATCATAATAAACTGCTGGTTCGTCACGCTGTCCATAAAGAAAGAATACCCTTTTTCCTTCAACCCTTCCTTTAAAATCATCGCCGTATCGATCGCATGCTTTGCAATCTCAAAATACAACCCGTCCCGGAACAGCTCCAGAAATTGAATTCCCAGAAGACGCCCCTTTGCCAACATACCACCCTTCTGTTTAATACAGTAGCGGAAATCCGGTTTCAACTGGGGATTCATGATCACAACTGCTTCCCCAAAGAGCGCGCCGACTTTCGTACCGCCAATATAAAACACATCGCAAATTTTTGCAATATCCGCAATTGTCACATCCGTCCCCGGAGCCATCAGACCATACCCTAGCCTTGCCCCGTCGAGAAACAGATACAGACCGCATTCCCGGCAGACACGCCCGATTTCTTCCAACTCACCTTTCGTATACAGGGTTCCAAGCTCTGTCGGATGGGAAATGTATACCATCTTCGGCTGCGCGATATGTTCGTGTGACTCATCGCTCCAGTGCAGATCATGCGCATTCCTAATCTGCTCAGCCGTGATCTTGCCATCCTTCCCCGGAAGTGCAAGCACCTTGTGTCCGCATGCCTCCACCGCACCGGTCTCGTGTACATTGATATGGCCGGTATCCGCACACAAAACGCCCTGATATGGTTTCAGAGCCGACGAAATAACGGTAAAATTCGCCTGCGTTCCTCCCACCAGGAAATGTACATCCGCTTCCGGCGCATCGCACACCTTTCGAATCGCTTCTCTTGCCGCCTCACAGTAAGCATCCTCCCCATAACCGGTAGTCTGCTCCAGATTCGTCTCCATCAATCTTTCCAGAATTCTGGGATGTGCTCCCTCTGTATAATCACTGTTAAATAATATCATGACTGTTCCTCCGTAAATTTTCCGGTAACCGCAAAGGCATGGTTCATCGGCCCGCTTCCGCTTCCCAGATCCAGCATGGCCGAAAGCGCACCGGAAATATATTCCTTTGCCCGTTCCACCGATGTATCCAGATCAAATCCCTTCGCCAGATTTGCCGCGATCGCACTGGATAAGGTGCATCCCGTTCCGTGGGTATTCGGATTATCGATCCTTCTGCCGCAGAACCATTTTATGCTTCCCTCCCGATAAAGCAGATCATTGGCATCATTCAGCTGATGGCCGCCCTTTAACAGAACTGCGCAGCCATATCTGCGGCTGATCACTTCTGCTGCAGTTACCATGTCTTCCTCCGTCTTCACCTGCATATCGGCAAGCACCTCAGCTTCGGGAATATTCGGCGTCAATACCGTCGCCATCGGAAGCAGTCTCTCTTTCAATGCGCCGATTGCCTCCTCACTGATCAGCCTTGCCCCACTGGTGGCAACCATCACAGGATCCACAACGATATTTTCCGCATGATACACTTCCAGCTTGTCCGCAATCGTTTCAATCAATGCCTTCCCGGAAACCATTCCGATCTTCACTGCATCCGGCCGGATGTCCGTAAAAACCGCATCCAGCTGTTTTCCCAGAAAATCAGGCGTCACTTCAATAATTCCCGTGACACCGGTCGTATTCTGTGCCGTCAAGGCCGTGATTGCACTCATGGCGTAGACCCCGTTGACCGTCATCGTCTTAATATCCGCCTGAATACCGGCGCCTCCACTCGAATCACTGCCTGCTATTGTTAATGCTGTTTTCATCTCACACTTTCCTTTCTGCTATCCCTGCTTATCGAAGAATTTCATATAAGAATCCGATTCCTCCAGAACCACATCCCCCAGAGACTTGATTTCTTCCCAGTCTTTTTTGCTGCTTTCATCATAGATCACAGTCACCTTAAACCCGCTCTGTTTCGCCGTTCTGACCGCATGAACAGCATCCTCGAACACCCAGGTCTCCTCCGGAGTACTCCCCAATGTTTCCGCTGCTTTCAGGAAAATATCCGGCCGCGTTTTCCCGGCGCCGACCTCTCCGCAGGAAAAAATCCTCAAAAAATAATCCCGAACCCCGAGACGTTCAAGTGCTGCTCCGGCAAGTTCCGCACTTCCCGAAGTGGCAACCACCATTTTCACATTCCTCTTCTTCAGTTCATCCAGAAGCACCCGGACATCCTTCTTAAATCCCGCTTTCTCCCGATAAAACTTCTCAACAAACTCTACAATCCCCGTAAGAATCTCTTCTGCCGTCTCAGGCATCTGATACTTCTCCTTCACATAAGCAGAACCTTCTTCCATGCTCATATGCATGATCGTATCAATAAGCCCATCCTCCGGAACAATTCCTTTCTTTCTCAGAAGCTGCTCAGTCGCCTCTTCCCAGATAGACATCGAATCCAGGAGTGTCCCGTCTACATCAAAAATCGCATATTGAATCACGCTTTCACCATCTCTTCCGTCCGCAGCTTCAGTTCTCTTGTCGCCGCTTCAATATCCTTTTTTGCAAAAATTGCACTGACAACTGCAACACCACATATTCCATTTCCCGCCAGTTCTGCCACATTTTCCTCTGTAATTCCCCCGATCGCCACAACCGGAATGTTTACTGCCTGGCAAATCTGCTTCAGAACCTTATGATCCATCTTCGAAGCATCTTCCTTGGTACTGGTGCCGAATACAGCACCGGAGCCCAGATAATCCGCCCCATGCTTTTCTGCCAGAAGTGCCTGCTCCACCGTCTTCGCCGTGACCCCGATTATCTTGTCCGGTCCCATTTTCGCGCGCACATCCTGCGCTTTCATATCACTTTGCCCCACATGAACACCATCCGCATCCACGGCAAGAGCGATCTCCACATTATCATTGATCAGAAGCGGCACATGATACTTTGCGCACACTACTTTCATCCTTCGGGCCTCTTCCAGAAACTCTTCTTCACTCAGATGCTTCTCCCGAAGCTGGATGCAGGTTGCCCCGCCTTTCAGGCACTTCTCCACCTGCTCCTCCAGAGTCTCTCCTTCATCAAGCCAGCTCCGGTCCGTCACCGCGTATAATAACAAATCTTTCTTATCCATTTTCTCTTTCCTGCCTCAGATCCAGTATTCTCTGATTCCTGCTTCCCCGAAATACCAGCGTAAGATCCTTCTCCGCTTCCACAAATGGTCCATCCACCAATACATCTACATAGGAAAGCATTTCCTCTGTTACATCGGTAAATACTTTTCCACCGGGAATCAGATCGACATCATACAAATATCCCGTATAACACCAGATATTCTTACCCGGATACGTTTCCCGGATACGCCTCAGCACATTTACCAGCACCTGCTGATTCTCCGGTTCAAAAGGTTCTCCCCCAAGAAGCGTAAATCCCTGAATATAATCCGGTCTCAGCGCTTCCAACAATTCCGCCAGCGTCTCTTCAGTAAATGGACTTCCATACGCGAAATCCCAGGTTTCCGCGTTAAAACAGCCTTTACAATGATGTCGGCATCCCGAAACAAACAAACTGACTCTGACGCCCGGCCCATTTGCAATATCGCATTCTTTTATATTCCCATAATTCATGACATATCACCTACAATTCTTTTTTCAAATTTCACAGTAATCAGTCTATGGATTATTATAAGCGAATCAGCCTGTATTTTCAAGCCATTCCTCCCCAGCGAAAGGGACCATTCTAATACATATTTTTCTCTTCACATAATTCAGCCGTCCGGTAAATGACGGAACGTGCTTTCCCCTTCTGTTTTGCTTCATAAAGAGCCCTGATTGAGTCAAAGATATAACAAGGCATTCCATCACAGTCAGTAATGAAATGCCTTATTTGAAATTAATAATTATGATTCGATATCGTATACTTTATCTTCTCAATAACACCGCATTATTTATTGCTGCATTTTTCTCTTTTACTATGAAACAAAACCTTCAGAATAGCCAAAAAAGCGCAAACTACCCCTATCTAGTGCAAAAAGGTTGATTTTGAACTTAACCGACAGGCTTATTCGGCAACTACTGGAGCCTCCCAGCCAAGCGCTTTTAACTTCTTGAGGTATGCAACTATTTTACGTTCCTTATTGAACTGATTGTAATAATCAGCTCCCAGATCCTTGAAAACGACACCATCCTTGAGAATGTGATATATTGCTATGAGCATGGAATGGGCAACGG